>JBIKMK010000357.1:0-4988 GCA_044359315.1 Bryobacteraceae bacterium
CAGATGGACGAAGTCCGGACGCATGGCCGGTCCCAACTGATGAAGGTCCTCAACGAGGACCAGCGCCGCCGGTTTGAAAAAAGCCTCGACGATCTCCAGGCCAAGGGCCGATAGGGCCCTCTCCCGCAAACCGGACCGCCCGGTCCACTAAACTATAGTCTTGCTGAACGTGCTGGCAGGCCCGCCGGGTAGCGGGAAAACGACGCGATTGCTCCACCGGGTCCGGCAGCGCTTGGAGGCCGGCGACTATCGCTTTCGTTTCCTGGTACCGACGGCCACGGCGGCAGAACATCTGCGGCATCAACTGGCCCGCGAAGGTTGGGTTTTCCCGGGCCGCATCATCGAGACGCTGACGGGCTTTCTGGCCCCACTGGCACCACCCCCGGCCAACCCGGTGCGCCTGGACCAACTGCTGCGCGACGTACTGGGTCAGCAGCAGGTGGCCGCGCCAGACACCGGGTTCGCGGCTCTTGGCAACTATCGGGGCTTCCGCGACCGGCTGGTGCGCGTGGTGGACGAACTGGCGACGGCCGGCTGTTCACCCGCCATGCTTTCCGCGGTGGTGGCCCGTGACCCCAGCGCCAGCCCTAGCCTGATCGCACTGGCCGAAATCTACCAACACCTGGCCGCGCGCTTGACAGCGGAGGGACTCGAACTGACCGGGCCGCGCCTCGCCCAATTGGCCACGCAGGTGGCCCACACAGGTGTGCCGGGTTGTGACGAGATCATCCTTGATGGCTACTTCGCATTTTCCCGGCCGGAGCGGGAGATCTTGCTGTCGCTGGCGCGCGGACTGAACGTCAGTCTCAGCCTGCCCACCGGCTGGCCGGAAGCCGACGCCGCCCTGGAGTTTTTGCGCGCGCACGGGGCCACTATCGAGTACACGGGCGAAGCCGCGCCCACCGCGGCCATCATCCGCTGCCCCGCCCCGGCCCTTGAGGCCGAGGTGAACGATATCGCCCGCCGCATCCTGGACCTGCACGCGGCCGGAACGCCACTGCGCCACATGGGCGTGATTCTGCGGTCAGAGCAGCCTTACCGGGCGTTGCTCGCCAGCACCTTCGCCCGCTTCGGCATCCCCGCACGATTCTATTTTTCCGATCCCTTAGAGCATCAGCCGCCGGTGAGGTTTCTGGCGGCGGTGGTGGAGGCGCTGCTGTCCGGCTGGGACCGCACGCATCTGGCGGACGTGCTGCGTTCCACCGCATCCGGCTTGGGCGCGACGGCCACGGGCGACCGGTTGGAGCATGAACTGCTCGCCAAGATGCCCGGCTGTGGGCTGGAGGAGATGGGCCGGCTGGAGTCGCCATTGGCCGCTTTGGCCGGATGGCGAACCGCGCTGCGAACACCGGCCCAATGGGCCACGGCGCTGGGACAACTGCGGAGCCTCTGCTACCCGCAAGCAACGATCGCACCGGTCACGCACCAGCAGGCCGACCAGTGGCGGCGCCGGGCAAAAGCGCTGGACGCCTGGGAACGTGCCCTGGAAGCAGCGGCGCAGTTTGGCACGCTGCCGGTGACGCTGGAGTCGTTCTGGCGCGAGGCGCAAGAGGCGGTGCGGCTGACGGCATTCCGCGTTTACGATGAGCGTCGCGAAGCGGTGCATGTGCTGGATGTCTTTGAAGCGCGCCAATGGCGGCTGCACCATGTCTTTCTGTGCGGGCTGCTGGAAGGCCAGTTTCCACACTACCCTTCGCCCGACCCGTTGCTGCCGGATGCGTTTCGCGAAAGCCTCCGCCGCGAAGGCATTGCGCTGCGGACCACGCGTGACCGGTTGACCGATGAGCGGCTGTTGTTCGGCCTCACCGTTTCGCGCGCGGAGACACAGATCTGCCTCAGCTGGCCGCGGCTGAACGCCCAGGGTGACGAAACGCTGCCCAGCTTCCATCTGGATGAGATCGCGGGCAGTGAATCGCCGGCCCAGGCCTGCCGCCCGCAACCGGGTGCCACACGCTGGCCTTCCGCGCTCACGCGGATTGAGCGGCCCGCCGATCCGCTCACCAAGCGTTGGTCGCCCAGCGAGATTGAGACTTTTCTGAAGTGCCCGTTCCAATACTTCGCCAGCCGCACGCTGCGCTTGGCGGAGCCGCCGGCGGCCCCGGAGGAACGCTTTGGGGTGCTCGAACATGGATCGCTCGCGCATTCAGTGTTGCGGCATCTGCATGAAGGTGACCTGCTGCCTTATTGGCCGGAGCAATTGGACGCGCTGTTTGATCGCCTGTTTCGCGAGGAGTGCCGCAAGGCCCACGTGGTCCTGACCCATCAGGTGGAATGGGACCGGCTGGAGTTGCTCCGCAACCTGCGCGCCTATCTCAAGGCCAGCCCGGCGGCGCGCGGGTGGCGCTCGGAGGTGGAGTGGGCCTTTGAGTTTGCGCTGCGCGATGACTTGTGGGTTCGGGGACGCATTGACCGGTTTGATGAGTCGCCCACGGGGGACGTGCGCGCCATCGACTACAAGTACTCCAAGGCGGATCTTAAGAAGCGCTTTGACGCACCGGACGCCGTGCAGGGCGGCCTGTACCTGCTGGCCTTGCGGAGCCACGGCAAGAACCCCGTGGGCTTCGCCTATGTCCCGCTGAAGGGCGACGGCAAGATTGCCGACGCGCCAGATCCGCTGGAGCTGATGGAGCAGGCCGAACAACGCACGCTATCAGTGGTGGATCAAGTGCGGCAAGGGGTCATCGAGCCCAAGCCATCGGACCTGAACAACTGCAAGTGGTGCACCTATCGCGACGCTTGCCGCGCGCGGGAACGGGTGGCCGCGCAAGCAGCGGCGGGCGGCGCGGCCAGCGAGGACGCGGAATGAGACTCACCCCCGCCCAGCAAGCCGCCGTCACCCGACTGGGGCAGGATGTCTGCGTGGTGGCTGGCCCCGGCAGCGGCAAAACCCGAGTGCTGGTGCAGCGCTTCGCCTGGCTGGTACGCGAACAAGGCATCGACCCGGGCCGTATCCTGGCCATCACGTTTACCGAGAAAGCCGCCAATGAGATCCGCAAGCGGCTGACCAAAGAGTTTGAGCCGGATTTCGCCACCCACCCGGAGCTGCGCCACAGCCTGGAACGCGCACCCGTCTCCACCGTCCACGGCCTCTGCACGCGCCTGCTGAAGGAGCATGCGCTGGACATTGGCCTGGACCCGGAGTTCGACATTCTCGACGAACGGCGCGCCGCCACGATGCTGCGCCAAAGCATAGACGATGCGCTGAACATGCTGTTGCGCACCGATCCGGACCGGTTGCGCCAGCTCTACGACCGCTGGTGCACCAATGCTCCGGCGGCGGTTTTGGCCGGTACATATGCTGCCATCCGCGCCGCCGGCACCAGTCAAGGGCAGTTCCCCGGGCCAACGCTCGCCACCATCGCAGGGCAGTTACGCGCCGCTTTGGCGGAAGCGCCCGTGAACACGTCTCTCCAGCGCCGGCTTGCTTCCGACGTGGCCGCCTGGGTCGCGGAGCCCGATCCCGTTCGGCCGATCGCCGACCTTAACCGCACGGGGGGCCCTCTGCGCAAAGCCGTGGAGGCGGCCCAAGCGGACCTGATCACGCTGCGCTTTACTGAACAGCGGGAAACGCTGGATGGTCTCTTGCGGGCTATCCATCAACGCTATTCGACGTCGAAGCGGCTACTCTCCGTGCTGGACTTTGATGACCTGGAAGCCTTCACCATGCAGATGCTGGAAGCCGACCCCCGTCTGCGGCGTCTGGTTCAGTCCCGCTATGACTTTATCCTGATGGACGAACTACAGGACACCAACCCGCTGCAATGGCGCCTGGTGGACCTGATCCGCCAACCCCAGCGTTTTTTTGCGGTGGGCGACGTGAACCAGGCCATCTATGGCTTCCGCCACGCCACGCCGGATGCCTTCCAGTCCTACCGCGCCCGCGTGGGTCAGGAAGGCGGCGCGGTAGACCAGTTGCGCGCCAACTTCAGGAGCCGCGAGCAAGTGCTGGACGCCGCCGAGACCATCTGCAGCGGCGCGCCCGGCATCGAGACGCCCGGCTTGCTGGCCGAACGCCAGTTCGATGAGCCACCGCTGGAACCCGTGGTGGAGATGATCATCGCCCAAAGCGAGGACGCGCGCCAGCGGGCTGATTGGGAAGCGCGCGCCGTCGCCCGACGCATTCAGGAACTGGTGTCGCGCGACGGTGTGCCCTATCGCGACATCGCCCTGCTGTTCCGCACGGGCGGCCGCTTTCCGGAGTTTGAACGCGTGCTGACGGAAGCAGGCGTACCCTATCTGCTCACCGGCGGCAAGACGTTTTTCGACCGCCAGGAAGTTTGCGACCTGGTGAACTACTTGCGCGTGCTCGCCAATCCTCGCGATGAAGTGGCACTGTTCGCGGTGCTGCGGTCACCCTTGGTCGGTTTGGCCGATCAGGAGTTGCTGACCCTCAAGGCTGGACGCCGGCCACTGGCCGAAGTGGCGGATCTCAGTTTCCTGGCCCGGCAGCGAGAACGGATGGACGATGTCACGCCGGATCAACTGCTGGGGGAAGCCATCGACGCGGCCAACTACGAAGGTCCGCTGGACCCGGCGGCACGGGCCAACATCCGCAAGCTGCTGACGCTGTGCCGTGACTTCGGGCAGCGTTCTCCCGGGCCGCTCGCCGCTTTGGTGGAACACTTCACCCGCTTGGGCCAGGCGGGGGAAGAGCAGAATGCCCCCGCGCCCGACAGCCCCGACGCGGTCCGCATCATGACGATGCATACGGCCAAGGGGCTGGAGTTTCCGGTGGTCTTCTGCTGCGCCCTGGATGGCGACACCCGGCACGATTCCGGAGGACTGTACTTTGCCCCGGGGCTGGGCCTGGGAGCGACGTGGCGCTTGGACGACGGTGAAGAGCAGAAGGACGGCGTCGCCGTGCGGATTCGCGAACAGTCCAGCCAGCGTGAAAAAGAAGAGGCCAGCCGCCTTCTATACGTCGCCCTCACACGCGCCGAACAAAAGCTGATCCTCACCTACGGCCAGGGCAAGAATAGAAACGCCTG
>JBIKMK010000358.1:0-4987 GCA_044359315.1 Bryobacteraceae bacterium
ACCGTCGAGGCCTTTCTACGAAAATCTTCGTTGACACTACGAACAGCTTCGTAGTAATCTCGATTCGTGCCCCTTCCCAAACCCACTCCCGCTGAGCTGGACATTCTGCGGGTGCTTTGGCGGCATGGTCCCGCCACCGTCCGCGCCGTCCATGAACAGTTGGGCGGCGGCTATACGACTTACCTGAAGCTGCTGCAGATCATGGCCGAAAAGGGCCTGGTCACCCGCACCGAAGCCGACCGGGCTCACATCTACCGCGCCGTCCCGTCCGAGCATGAGGTGCAGACCAGTCTGTTGGGCGACCTGATGCAGCGGGCCTTTGGCGGGTCCGCCGCGCAACTGGCGCTGCGGGCGCTGGAGACGCGGCGTTCATCGCGGGAAGAGATTGCCCAGCTGCGGGCGATGCTAGACAACTATGAGCGCGAACTGACGGCCCCGGCCGGGGCCATGGCCGATACGACTGATCAATCCAAGGAGAACAAAGCGTAATGGAAACCGCAGGCATGGTTCTACTTCATTTCTTGTGGCAGGCCGCCCTGGTGGCGCTGATGCTGCGCCTGATGCTGCAACTGGCTCCGCGCCCGGAGACGCGCAGCGCGCTGGCGCAAACCGCGCTGGCGGCACTGTTCGTTATGCCGGCCGCCACCTGGGTGCTGTTGTCCGCCGTTCCGGTGGCGGAGGCCGCTGCGCTGCCCGGCTCCCGGATCGTGCTGACGATCAATTCCGCGATTGCCCCGGCCGATCCCAACTGGTTCCCCTGGCTGCTGGCGGCCTGGCTCGGGTGGGCCGCGGTGCAGACGGTCCGGCTGGCGGGAGGCTGGATGATGCTCCATGCGCGGGCTCGCGTGGCCCTTCCCCCCGCCTTGTCGGCGCACGTGGAGCGGGTGTCGGAAGCGCTGTCGGTCCGGATCCCGGCTTTCGCCAGTGCCGTGGATGTCCCCCAAATCGTCGGCGTCATCCGACCGGTCCTGCTGCTGCCCGTTTCCGCCGTGTCGGGCTTGACGCCGGATGAACTGGAAGCCGTGATCGCTCATGAGCTGGCCCACGTCGCCCGGGGCGACCACTGGGTGAATGCCGCCCAAGCGCTGGCCGAGGTGCTGTTCGGGTTCCACCCCGCCGTCCGCTGGATACAGAGCGTCATCCGCCGCGAACGGGAGTTCTGCTGCGATGAGGTGGCCGTCCGCGTCGCCCGGGACCGTCGCCTGTACGCCCAAGCCCTGGTGAAGCTGGAAGAGCAAGCCGCCGCCGATTTGGCGCTGGCGGCCAATGGCGGTTCACTGCGGGCCCGCGTGGAACGCCTGATCGCCTCGCCCCGCCACCAGACGCCTTGGCTCACTTCCGCCGCAGTGCTCCTGCTGGCGGGCGGCCTGTTCGCCCTCCCGGTGATGCAGGACGCCCCTGCTCCCGCCACCGCTCCCGCCGCAGCACCTTCCAAGAATCTGGCCGGCAAGAAGGTACCTCCGCCTGCTCCTCCGCCTCCGGCTTCAGGCGTCGCCCCGGTGGCTCCGCCTGCACCTCCGGCGTCCGTGCCCCGGCCTACGCAGGCTCCTCCGCCTCCACCTCCGCCAGCCAAAATGATGACGCTGCAGGATCTCACCCGGCAGAACGGTCCACCGTCGCCCGAGGACTTGGCCAAGCTCAAGGCGGCCCACGACAAGCAGATGGCCGAACACGAGCGGCAGATGAAGCTCCACGAGCAGCAAATGGAACGCCATCAGCAAGAGATGGAACGCCATCAACAGCAGCTCGAACGGCAGCAGCAGCAACTGGCGGAACAGGAACTCGCCGTCGCCCAACAGCGAACGAACGCGCTCCAAAAGCAGGAAGAGGCCGCCGGGCAACTGCAAATCGAGCGGCTCCACCAGATGGCCAAGCTCCACGCCCAGAAACAGCGCAATCTCGCTCTGCTGGGCCAGTCTCCCGCCCATGCTGCGGAACTGGCGAAGCTCAACGCCGAGATCGATGCGCTGACCGAAAAGCTCCGCCAGCCGAGCGGTCCCCCCGACGCGAAGGTCATGGCCGAACTGGCCGCCGCGCGTGAAGCCGTTCAGGATGAAGCCGAAAAGCAGCGCCGCACGGAACAAGCCCGCAAGCGCTTCGGCGGCGAAGACACCCCGCGCGGCAAGGTCTACGTGAAGTACGGCCCGCCGGATGAGATCGAATCGCACCCCGACCGCGAGATGTGGCTATACCAGCATTTGGAAGGCGTCGGCGACAACGTCATCTTCAAGTTCGACGCGAAGAAGAAGTAGCCCGTCCGGGAACCAACTACAGGCCCAGTAGCTGGATGCCTTCGGCGTTGGCTGCGGTGCGGAGTTCGGTATCTAAAGTGGCCAGCGGCAAGCCCCGCCGAAGGGCGAGTTCCAGATACGCGGCGTCATAGAGCGTGAGGCGGTGCGCGGCAGCCAGCCGGAGCGTCGCCGTCCACGCTTGACGGTCGGTTTCCACATCGACATTGACCGGCAGCAATACCAGATCGGCCAGCGTCGCGTCCCGAAACACTGCGTCGTGACGGCCTCGCCGCACTCCCATTTCCAGGATGTTGGCTACTTCCAGGCGCCATAATCCAGGCACCCACGCTCCCTGCCGGCTCACCCTTTCAAACAGCGCTTGAATGGGCTGCGTGATCTCGTCTGAATAGACCCACGCGAGCGTCGCCGAGCTATCGAGCACCAAACTCATGGCCGACCGGCGTCCCGGTCTGCCGCCAAGTCCTTCCAGTTAAAGGCCAGCTTCAATTTTCGAGCCCGCACGCGCAGCCGCTCCAGGGCTTGCTCAGACTGTTGTTGATCGATCCGTGTGCGGTCAGAGATCAAGCGCGCCACCGGTTTGCCGTGCCGCGTGATGGTGATCTCTTCACCCATTTCCACCCTGTCCAGCAGCATCCCCAGCTTGTTTTTCGCTTCGAACGCACCGATTTCCATGGTTAATCCTCTAAAAGACTAGCTTAAGCTAGCTTATCATCATGCCGATCTCACCCTTCGATTGCCGCTCCGGCAGGCACTGCAATAAGAGAAGGGCACCCATACCGGGTGCCCTTGATCAAAAGCAAGTTTGTACCGTGCTATCTCGGCCTTCGCTCCGCGAATACTACCGGCCTTCGCGCTGCAAAATTATCGGCCTTCGCTCGATGGCGGCACAATGCCCTTCAGGCGCATGTAGGTCACCAGATTGCCGTAGTGCTCGTAGTTGTGCATGAAGTTGAACATCAGCACGCCCATCCGGCTACGCTCGCCGCGGCCGAACTTCACCATCTCGGCGCCGTTCTTGTCGTTCAGGGCGTCATAGGCGGTCTGGCAATAGGCTGTGGCTTCCTTAAAGGCGGCGGTGATCTCTTCGCGCTTCAGCTTGGTCTTCTCAATGCTGCCCTTGTTGGGGTTCGGTTCCGCTTTGGCGGCCGAGCAGAACATATACTGGGCATCGGCGACATGCGCCATAATCTGGCCAAACGTCCGGACTTCCGGGGTCGGCTTAAAGTCGAACACTTCCGCGGGCACCTTCTCGGCCGACTTGGAAAGGTTGGTGACACCCATCCCGAACAGCATCTTGGCATCTTTGGACATTTGATCCTGGGCGAAGAGGCCAAGGATGGACAGGGAACCGGCGAGAATCAGTTTCATGCTTTTCATCATACGAGCAATTTCCACAGCGTCAACACTAGTTGGGGTGGAAATCGGACAAAACGTCTACGCTGGGCCGTCCCGCCGGGGCCAACCATGATGATGGCGCGCCCGCCGCTGGGGCTCTTGGTCTGCGGAGACAATCACTTGCTGCTGCGGGGCCCACTTCCGGACCGGGTTACCGCCGGACGGCTGGTACGCCTCTGGATGTTCCCCACCATCGGAACCTCCATCAACGCCTCCGGCATTCTCGGACCCTGGCGCATCTCCACTCGCGAGTTCCGGGAAGAGATCGCCTGGGCGGTCGTGTGGCCCTCAGATACTCCGGCGCAGCCAGCCGTCGCGCAGTTGCTCTCTGAAGTAGCGGGGCGGGGAATTGCGATCTGTGATGCCGCCACGGGGGACTGGCCCGGCTTCCACTGGGAGCCACCACCTGCCGAGCCGCGACCGCAAGGAAGCGGTTTTCCCAGTTCTCGCTAAGGCAACTCCTCCAGCACCACCGCGCCCTTCTCCCAGCGAGCATCCCGGACCCGCTTCTCCGTCAGGAAGATCACAAACTCCGTGCTCAGCGTTTGCTTGGCGCCAATCCAGCGATAGGCCGGAGTGTCGAACAACGATCCTCGCTCCACCGACTTCCGCAAGCCCTCCGCATAAGGCGACGACCCAAACTCGATGCCGCGCGCAATCACTTTCCCATTCCAGGGCTTCTGCTGTGCACGCTGGTTCTCCTGCCAGTCCGCCGCCCATGGGTGAGCATCGGTGGGGAACAGGTACCCGATCGTCACCGGGAAATCCGGATGGCTCATGGTGAAGAACTGGTGCGTCCGCTTGGGGTCCATCAGCAGAGCGGTATAGGCACCGCCGGGCTGAGTGGCGGGCATCAGCCGCTCACTGAGACTTTCCCCGGCAGGCAGCGGCCCATTGCGATCACCCTTCACCGCCGAGATCCGCATCAGCGACTTGCCCGGCTCAATGAATGGCGGGCCAAAGGTGGCGTGCTGCATCCACTGTACCGGCCGGTCAAAGGCCTGAAGATTCTCCACCGATTCTTCCACCCGGACCCAGTCGCCTTTTTCCGGTAGTGTCACCGTGCGCTTCACCCGGTATTGCGATTTCGGCAGCTCCGCCGCATAGCGCAGCACCACCGCGTTGCCTTCCACGCCTCCACTCGTCTTCTCCCACGCGACAATCGGCGCTTCCCCATGATTGCCCAGTCCGGCCGCGATCTCCTCCGGTGAGGAGGGCGGCCCATACGCCGGGAAGCACAATAGATGCCCCATATAGCCCGCTGAAAGCCAGCGGTGCGGATCATCGCCGTAGATGGCGTTGTTGCGCGAATCCACGTAGGTCTGCGGATCAATGGTGGG
>JBIKMK010000359.1:0-4984 GCA_044359315.1 Bryobacteraceae bacterium
GCCGGCGAACTGCTGCACGTGGTAGGTGTTGATCTGCGTCACCTTCTCGAGCATCGCCGCATTGTTCATGTGGTGCGTCAACGGGTGATGGCCGTCCGCAATGCCGATCTCGCGGTAGGCGCGCGACGTGCCCTCACGCGTCACCAGGAACGTCAGCACGCGCGTCATGTCGGACTGGAAGGCGACGGTGATCATGTCCGTCATCAGCTTGAAGTGCTCGGCGAAATCGGCTGGGACACCGTAGGGCTTGGGCATGCCGGGATTGATCTGGGCGTTGTCTTTTTCGGCGCGTTCCAGTTGGCGCTCAATCTCGCGGATCGACGACAAATACTCGTCCAGCTTGCGCTGATCCGTCGGGCCGAGGGTCGATTGCAGCTTCTTGGTGTCGCCGGTTACGAAATCGAGGATGCTGCGGCGGAACTTGCCTTCGCGCACGCGCGCTTCCGGGCTCAGCTCCGCACCCTTGCCGAACAGCCGCTCAAACAGCGCGCGAGGGTCGAGCACGGGCGGCAGCGGCTGCGTCTCGCTGCGCCAAGCGAGGTTGTTGGTGTACGCGCAGGAGTAACCCGAATCGCAATCGCCCGCCTGGCGCGCGTCTTCTAGGCCGACCTCGAGCGACGGGAAGCGGGTCTTACTGGCGAGCTGATTGGCGACAATCTGGTCGCAGGAGATGCCGGCCTTGATGTCGACGTAGCTCTTGCGGGGTTGCACGCCAGTCAGATACGCACCGCAGCAGCGACCGTGGTCGCCCGCACCATCCAGCAACGCCCGACCGTTGTTGTGCGTCAGGTTGCTCAACACCGTGATGTCCTGCTTGAACGGTTCCAGCGGCTTCAAGATGCGCGGTAGCTCAGCGGTGAGCTTGCCTTCTTCCTGAGGCGTCCAATGGCGCATATCCATGCCGTTGGGCACGTAGACAAAGGCCATGCGCACCGGCCCGGTGGCCTTGCTGGTGGCGGCCATGGCAGGCGTCATGGCATCGAGGAACGGCAACGCGACGGCCGCCCCCATGCCGCGCAACAGGGTGCGGCGGGGCAACGATTTGCCGGTGAGCAGTTTTCCAGTGGTCATCGGGCAGCAATCTCCTTGGCTTTGGGAGTGGTGGACGTACGCGGTTGTTCGCCCCGCCGGGATTGGAAGGGCAGGCTTTGGACGATCTCAAAAACGAGGTCGCGGAACGGGTAGTTGTTGGCGGAAAGCTTCTTCACCAGGTCACGCACGGCTCCACGATCATATCGCTCCATGCCGCGCCCTAGCGCGTAGGTCATCATTTTTTCGGTCAGACAGCGGGCAAACTCGGGCAGTTCCCCGGTCAATGCTTGCGCCATTTCGGCGGGCGTCGAAAAACTCTTGCCATTCGGCATCGTGCCCCCGGCGTCGATCTTGAACTTGCCGTCCATGGCGCGCCACTGGCCGATGCCGTCGTAGTTTTCAAGACCAAAGCCGAGCACGTCCATGCGGTTGTGGCACGAAGCGCACATCGCGCTGGACCGGTGCTTTTCCAGGCGATCCCGCAGGGACCCGGCGACGCCGACCTCTTCTTCATTCAGCACGGGCACATCCGGTGGCGGCGGCGGCGGCGGAGCACCCAGGATGTTCTGCAACACGTACTTGCCGCGGATGACAGGTGAGGTGCGGGTCGGGTAACTGGAGACCGTCAGCACGCTGGCGTGGCTCAAGATACCGCCGCGCTGATCGGTGGAAAGTTCGACGCGCCGGAAGTCGGGGCCCACAACGCCCGGGATGCCGTAGTGCTTCGCCAAACGCTCATTCAGAAACGTGTGGCGGGCGGACAGGAATTCGGCGAGCGGGCGGTTCTCCGTCAGCATCGACTGGAAGAACAGCCGCGTCTCCATCTTCATCGCGTCCCGCAGTTCCGGGCCCCATTCGGGGAACTTCTGCGGATCAGGTTTGACGCTATCCAGGTTCCGGATCTCCAGCCACTGGCCGGCGAAGTTGTCGGCCAGCGCGGCGGCTTTGGGGTCCGCCAACATGCGGGTGACCTGTGCCGTCAGTACGCCGGGGGCACGCAGCTTGTTCTGTTCAGCCAGGGCCAGCAGCTCCTCATCGGGCGTTGAGCTCCACAGGAAATAGCTGAGCCGGGAGGCGAGTTCCAAGTTCGACACCGGGTGGACCTTCTGCGGATCGAGCGGATCGGCATCGCGTTCAATGCGGAACAGGAAGTGGGGCGAAACCAGGATGGCGCGCAGCGCGAGTTGAATACCCTGCTCCGTCGAAAGCCCCTCGCTCTGGGCCAGGCCCACAAACTTGCTCAGTTGGGCAACTTCGGCCTTGGCGACCGGGCGCCGGTAGGCGCGACGGGCAACGGTGGCGAGAATCCGATCGACGCACGCCTGGCGCCCGGCAGCGGTGCCCGCTTGCGGGTCACACACCAGGATCTTCTTCCGGCTGATCTTTTCCACCTTGGCCGGGAACGGTCCCACGAACTTGATCATGTTCAGGAACTTGTTCTTCTTGTCCGAGTAGACATCGCCAGCGGGCAGGGTCTTGATGAAGGGGTCGTCAATAAAGCCAGCGCGGAAGACATGGTCGCCTTCGGGCAGGATCAACCGGAACTCTTCCTCCGAATAGGGATTGAAGTAGACCAGCTTCGAGGGCTTGGTCTCCACCGGCATCGTGTGCAGCAGCTTGCCATCCATCCAGAAGCCCAGCGTCACCGGCTTGGCATCCTCGGCGCGCTGGCCCGGAAGGCCGATGCGGATGATGTACTCGCCATCCCAGCCCACGCGGTGCGAGGCTTCAATGGTCGATGGGTCCAGCCGGCGGATGGTCTTTTCCTTGAGGTGATACTCGGCTTCCAGCGGCTTAGCCGGCAGCGGATCAGCGCCCAGGGCGCGCGCTGCGATCCGTTCCGCCGCATCCAGATACTTGTCCATCAGCACAGGCGAGATGGTCAGCACATCCCCGATATTGTCAAAGCCGTAGCCGGAATCATCGGTGGGAAAATCCTTGTTGGCGCGAAAATCGACGGCCAGCAGATCCCGAATCGTGTTCGAATACTCGTTCCGGTTCAAACGCCGGGCAGTGACGCGGCCCGGGTCCGGCTTCAAGTTGCGGTCGGCACGCTCAAACTCGCCTTCGACAAATGAGGTCATCGCCTCCAACACCGCTTGGCTGGGCCGCGGAAAACCCTTGGGAGGCATCTCGCCGGAGCGGACCTTCTGGACAATCCGCTCCCAGCCATCACGGGCATGGGTCAATGAGGCGGGCAGTTGAAAAGAATCGAGATTCAGGCCGCCGGAGGCGTTGCGGTCATTGTGGCAGGGCGCGCAACTTCGGGCGAGGACGGGCTTGACGGACTGCTCAAACGCGGGTGGCGTGGGGGTCTGGCCAGAGGCCGCCGTCGCGAAAATCAGCGCGCTGACTGACGCGAAGTTGAACTGAAGGTGCCGGCAAATGCCCATGGGGTTCTCATTGATTGGACGGTCAATGCTTTCACAATGTTACTGGATTCTCAGAATCGTTGCCAGCCCGTGAATTCGCATTCACGGGGCTAGGGACTGAGGGGAACACAGGGCATCCTGACCACACTTTGGCGGTCACGGCTTCTCTTGGGTCAAGCCCCCCGCGTCAGCCCATACCAGTTGATCCACATGACGTGGGATCGGAGCTAATTCTTTGGGATCTCGAAGGCGGGCTCTACGCGCTCCAGCGCCCGGAAGGCTTTCCGGACCGCCACCGCTTCCTTCTGAGGCCATACTTCACCGTTGGCCTGACGGTACTTTTCCGAGAAGGTATTCATCGCCGCCACCAGCTTCTGATAGCGGCGCTCAAACTCGGCTTTGCGCGTGGCGGCAATCGTCGTCGGGTTCATCGGCAGATCGGCGATGACCTTTGAACTGTAGCTGGCCCCAGCGAGACGAGCGTCTGGAGTGGAGGCGAATTGGCTTAGCACGAGAATGATTAGAGTGTTCATTTTGCGCCGCTTGAATGAAAGAGTAACGCGATCGCGTCATGATTGCAACAATTTTGTAACATTCAGGGTCATCCTCGTACTAGACCCCATCGGCGGCTCTCCGAGGAAACTTGATAGAGTTTTCTAAAGCCTCTGAATTGAAGATGTTAAGCGCGGCAGCGAGCCTCTTGCTAACCTGAAGGCAGTGCTCCCTTTCCGAGAAGACTCCCCTGTGGTGCTGATTTCTGGCGCCGCAAAACGCGTTGGCCGCTCCATCGCGCTACACCTCAGCCAGAACGGCTATCGGGTCTTGATCCATTACAACGGTTCACGAACGGATGCCGAGCGGACCGCGGAGGAGTGTGGCGGGGCCGAGATCTTTCAGGCCAACCTGGAGAGCGTCACGGCGATTACCCGGCTGTTCGCCGAGGTCCGGGAACGCATCGGCCGACTGGACGCCTTTGTCGCCAACGCCGCGCGGTTCACCAAGTTCGACATGCTGGACATCACGGAGGCAGACTGGGACTTTATCCACGACGTCAACCTGAAGGCTACCTTCTTTTGCTGTCAGCAGGCGGCCAAACTGATCCTCGACACGGCGGGAACCGGCCGGATTGTCACCATCAGTTCGGGCGGCGGAATCCGGCCCTGGCCTCAGCACGTCCACTACTGCGCCTCGAAAGCGGGCGTCATCCACATGACTCGCGCGATGGCGTTGGCCTTGGCACCGCAGATCAGTGTGAACACCGTTGCACCCGGTGTCATCCCGTTTGGCGAAGAGCATGACCCTCCCGTTGCCGCACTGATCGCCCGGACGCCGGCCGGACGCGCGGGGTTGGGGGCCGAGATTGGCGAAGCGGTGCTCTCGTTTCTGCGCGCTTCGACGTTTACCACCGGGCAGGTGCTGTCGGTGGATGGTGGGCTCTCGTTAAAGTAGCCCGCAGTGCTGCAGCCCAGGGAGCTAGGCCGCTGCCCGGCCCAGGATCAACTCGCTCACTCGACCGACGGCGTGGCTGGCATTACCGGAGACCTCATTCAACTGGGCACCGGAGGCCGCCGTCTGCTCGG
>JBIKMK010000360.1:0-4982 GCA_044359315.1 Bryobacteraceae bacterium
CTGATGTCCATCTGCCAGTAGCTGTCCGATGGGCGGCTTCCCGTCACCTGATGGGCTGAAAGCCGGGCGGGGGCGATTAGGTAGCGGTCTGCTTGGGGCCATTGCTGGCGCAGGCGTTGGGGGTCCAGGCCCGCGTCGACGGGAGTGAGCCGCGATACCTGGTCACCGGTATCTCGCCCTGCTGAGGTAGGGCTGCCTTTGGGACGGCGTGGCGGTAGACCGACGGGAGCGGTTGAGGGCGGCGGAGAACTGTCATGCCGTAACTCAAGCACGGCGAAGCCACGGCGGGGCTTGTGTTCCGGGTCCTTGTCCTGGCCCTCGACCGTAAGGCCCAACTCCTGGGCCCGGCCTGCGAGTGAAGCGTCTGGCCAGCCGGACACGAGCAACGAGAGATGGAGGGCCGATCGATTGCGATCCCCCAAGTCGAGCGAGAGTTCACCTTCCGTGAGGACGATGCTGGAGGTGGTGGTCTGGCGGTTCGTGTTGACGCGCCACATCACCCACAGCGGGATGATGATCGCCAGAGCGGCGGCGGCCAGGGATAGGGCGCGGGGCTTCATGTGGGGCTCCCGGGCTGGTGGCGGAGGCGGCGGAATACCAAAAGCAAGGCGAGGCAGACCAGGCCGATGAGCCCGAAGAAGGCCCAGCCAGGCAGGAGATCCCAAAACCAGTCGTAGAGCTTGATCAACAGCAACAGCGTGAAGGTGGCACCACCGGTCCAGAGCAGCTCCGGCCAGCCACAGCGGATGGAGGCCGAGATGGCGGCGGCGCTGGCGGCCAGGGTCAAGGAGGTGTAGCCGCCTTCGATCCGGCTGCGGGAGAAGATTTGGGTGAAGGCCGCGAGAAACGATTCCATACCGGCCTTGGATAGGATCAGGCCCGCGAGCAGTGCTAATCCAGCGCCGGTGCCGCGGAAGACGGCTTGAAACTCCTCCCGCTGCCAGCGGGCTAAGCCCAATACTACGGCTCCGCTGAGCAGGGTGAGTTCCGGGCGGGCGAAGGGGTTCATCGCGGCTTTACCCGAAAGATGCGCATACCAGAGAGTGACGCTGGCGATGGCCAGCACCAGACCCGCGATGAGCGGTACGCGAAGCCGGAAGCGGTAGGCGAGCAACAGACTGTAAATGGCCCAGCATGAGGGAGCGGCGGGAGAGGGGAGCAAGGAGAAGATCTCGCCGAGGGTGATGGATTGGGCGATGAAGGCGGCGATCGAAACCAGCACGAGCAGGGCCGTGGCGTAAAGGGTCCGTTCGCGAGAGGCGGCCCATTCGGCCAGCGCCAAAGGGAGCAGCGGAGCTAGAACTAGCAGGCTGACCTTCCAGGCAACAGGCAATGGTCCCCAATAGAATTGCACGAACAGAAATACGGCCAGGCACAGGGCCATCGCGCCGGCGGCCGAAACCACTTTCATGCCGAGGGAGAGCTTGCCCTGGGCGGTGGTGGTGTCGATGTCGAACTGCTGGGCGAACTGAGCGAGCAGGCTCTCATGATAAGCGGCGAGGGATGCTTGCTCGGCGGGCGCTAGCTGGATGACACTGGCTGCTTCCAGTTCGGCCAGTTCTTCGCGGAAGGCCAGAATACGATGCGTGCGACGTTGGGCAGCCTCGCGGTCCATCGGCTTCAGTATGCACCTGGAGAGGGGTGCGGTGAAAGGGCTTTTGGGGTTGGTGTCACGCAACCGGTGGCGGTTGGTGCTGCTGCGTCATCTTGTGGTCACGCGGGTACAACCCGGCAGCCCACTCCCACATCGCGATAAACTGCTGGTTTCATGGACAAACTCCAAAGCTACACGATCACCCAAGGGCGGGACCGGGCACCGGCTCGCGCGATGCTGAAAGCCATTGGCTTCACGGATGAGGATTTGCGGAAGCCGATCATCGGTATTGCCAATACCTGGATTGAGACCATGCCCTGCAACTTCAACCTGCGGGCGCTGGCCGAAGACGTCAAGCGAGGCATTCGCGAGGCGGGCGGGACGCCGATGGAATTCAACACCATTGCAATTTCTGACGGCATCACGATGGGCACCGAAGGCATGAAGGCGTCGTTGGTATCGCGCGACCTGATTGCGGATTCGATTGAGCTGTGCGCGCGCGGCTACATGTTTGACGGCCTGGTCTGCATGGTGGCTTGCGACAAGACGATTCCGGCGGCAGCGATGGCGTTGTTGCGCCTGAATGTGCCGGGCGTGATTCTCTATGGCGGCACCATCATGCCGGGGCATCACAACGGCAAGCCGATCTCGATTCAGGACGTGTTTGAAGCGGTCGGCGCGAATGCGGCGGGCCGGATCTCGGATGCCGAGTTGCTGGCGATTGAGAATGAAGCCTGCCCGGGTGCCGGTGCCTGTGGCGGCCAGTTTACGGCCAACACGATGGCGACGGTGATGGAAGCGATTGGTCTGGCGCCGATGGGTACGGCGGCCGTACCGCAGGTGGATTCCCGTAAGAAGGAAGTGGCGGCCTACTGCGGCAAGGTAGCGGTGGAAGCGGTGAAGAAGGGCATCAAGCCGCGCGACGTGGCCACGCGGGCGGCCTTTGAGACTGCGGTGGCTTCGGTGGCGGCCTCGGGCGGCTCCACCAATTCGGTGCTGCACCTGCTGGCGATGGCGCGCGAGGGTGAGGTGCCGCTGACGATCGACGACTTAAACGCGATCAGTGATCGCACGCCGCTGTTGGCCTCCTTGAAGCCGGCGGGTGAGTACTTTGCCGATGACGTTGACCGGGCGGGCGGTATTCCGGTGATCCTGCACCGGCTGCTGGAGGGCGGCTTTGCCGATGGCTCCGCGCTGACGGTGACGGGGGAGACTTACGCCGAAGCGGTTACCGCAACGGCCAAGGAGACGCCGGGCCAGAAGGTGATCCGGCCGTTGTCGGACCCGATCAAGAAGTCGGGCGGTCTGGTGATTTTGAAGGGCACACTTTCTCCCGATGGCGCGGTGATCAAAGTAACCGGCATCGACAAGAAGCAGCACCGCGGCCCGGCGCGGGTCTTCAATAGTGAAGAGCCCGCCATGCAGGCCGTTTTGCGCGGCGACATCAAGCCGGGAGACGTCGTCGTGATCCGCTACGAGGGGCCCAAGGGTGGTCCGGGTATGCGCGAGATGTTGGGCGTAACAGGAGCCATTGCCGGTGCGGGTCTGGGCCAGGATGTGGCGCTGCTGACCGATGGCCGGTTTAGCGGAGCGACGCGCGGCTTCTCGATTGGACATGTGACACCGGAAGCGGTGGATGGCGGTCCGATCGGCCTGGTGGAAGAAGGCGACTCGATCCTGATCGACATCGAGCACAATGTCATGAATCTGGAAGTAGACGATGCCACGCTGGCGGCGCGGCGCGCCAAGTGGGTCTGCCCGGAGCCGAAGTACAAAGTGGGTGTGTTCGGAAAATACATCCGCAGCGTGGGCTCGGCGTCTGAGGGCGCGGTGACCAGCGGCGCTTAAGGCTGGGGCCAGACAAAGTAAGGGGCGGAGACCGGTGCGCTGGTCTCCGCCCGTTTTTCGTTTTGGCGCTCAATGATGGCTTTTCAGCGGCTTTCAGCGAGGGGACGTGGGCAAGGGCTTACGAACTCAGGCTGCTGCGGCGGCGTTTGGCGCGGGCGGTGGCGATGGTCCGGGCGATGGCCAGGAACTCGCTGGCCTTCAGCACAGCCCCGATGCTGAGCCGGGGGTCGCCGGAGACTACGGGCACTACTATGTCCTCCGCGGAACAACGGGAGACCAGATGCAGGGCTTGGAACTGGATCTCGGGCACGGTGAGGAAGTGCAGATCGTAGGCGTTCTTTTTCAATTGGGCCAGTTTTTGCACTTCATTGATGCGCTGGTAGATGAGGGAAGCCAAGTCACCTTGCGCAAACGAGTGTAGGCTGGACGACATTTTTTCTGTCGCGTTGGGGATCTCGCAGATGGTGACGCCGCCGGCGGACTTGGCGTCTCCGCCAGTGATCCAGTTGCCGAGATACAACACCCGGCAGCCACGGACAACCACCGCTTCCAGGCCCGCACCCGCGAGCAGATCTTCTTCGAAAAGAGTGCCGCAGGGGATGTGGCACACCTTGCTTTCGTCACACTGACTTCCGGTGACATCCTTGAGCGCCTGGGAATAGAGGGAAAGCAGGTCCTTCGAGGCGGGGATCATTTGCAGCGGCATTTAGGCGGGCCTCTTGACGAGAAAGGTGGCGTGCCACTTTCCGGTGCCGTCCTGATAGCCCAAGTCGGGGTGGGCAAAGCGGCTGTAGGCGACACTGGTTTCGCCGGTCAGCGGATCGGCAATGGTCAGAAACTGCACGCCGGATGGGGTGACGGAGTAGCCGCGGATGGTGATGAAGTGGCCGCGGTTGGTGACGTTGCCATGCTTATCGCGCCACTTGATCAAAACGCAGACGGGCCGGCCGGCGTTGATCTCCCGGCGCACGGCGGCGAACGAAATCGGCTTGACGATCGGGTCTCCGGACAGCAGGTCCAGCTTCTGCAACTCCTCGTGCAGAAAGCCCGATACGTTGCAGCTATCCTCACCGGCACCGCAGCAGGCCTTCCTTAGGCTCCGCCCGACTATCTGGCACTGCGTTCTTTCGGCCGTTGGGCGGAACAGACGGTCGACACTGACCGTCACCGCCGCCCAGCACCATTCACTGTTCTTTTGACGCTCAAGGGCGAAGCTCACTTCGCCCTTGGTGCTCCTGGCTGACGTGGTGCGGCCAGAACTGGCCGTCTTGCGAGCGCTTGCCGCCATGAAGTCTACTGCAAGTCGGTGGTGGGGGTGTTGTTGCCACCGGCTGACTTCTTGGCCACGGCCTTCCTGCCCGGAGCCTTCTTGGCCGGGGCTTTCTTGGCCGGGGCTTTCTTGGCCGGGGCTTTCTTGGCCGGGGCTTTCTTGGCCGGGGCTTTCTTGGCCGGGGCTTTCTTGGCCGGAGCCTTCTTGGCCGGAGCCTTCTTGGCCGGAGCCTTCTTGGCTGGGGCCTTCTTGGCCGGAGCCTTCTTGGCC
>JBIKMK010000361.1:0-4977 GCA_044359315.1 Bryobacteraceae bacterium
AGCGCGCGTTGCCCGACTCCCCCACCGTCCCATGGGAGGCCATCAACAAGATCACCGTGTCCTTTGGTGTGGCCTTCTTGAGGATCGTTTCGAAAGCGGTCCGGATCGCGCCCGTGGTGGCCGCCTGGTTCACCAGCACCGTGATGTCTTCCGGCGCCAACCCGCCACCGCGTGGTGACTTGAGCAGTTGCTCCATCAGCAACGCATCTTCATGGGCATAGCGCAGCGGGCGGATCTGGGCGTTCTGGTACTGCGAGATCCCAATCAGCAGCGCGTACGTCTTGCCGCCGATCGTAGGATCAGCCTTCGGTGCCCGCCGCCGCACCGCCGCTTCGTCCAACACGAAAATCCGCTGCGCCGCCAACTCCGGCACCTCAGCCTTGATCGCGCGATAAGCCGACGCCGCCTCCGCTTCGCGTCCAAACTCCGCCAGCACTTCCGCCTTTGCAATACGGATGTAAAGCGGATCACCCTGGATCCCCGCCAATCGCCGGTCCAACTCGGCTTGGCGCGTCGGCGGCAACGGCGGCAGCGCTGCGGCCGGGGCGTCGCTCTCGTCGTTCAGCAGTGTGCGGGTCAGCGCTGCGCCGTTAAAGGGCGATGCCGCGCGATCCCGGACAACCTGGGGGCAGATGGATTGGCGGCACTCTACCGTGCGCGCTCCGCTGGAAAGCAGATCACCCGGGTAAACCAGATCGCCCGCCTTGGCCAGCAGCGGAAGCGCGTCGCCCAAACGCGTCAGCGTCGCTCCGCCGCCGGCCAGCACCAAGGCTGACGGTAGGTCGCCGGTCGCGGTTTCGGCCGCCAGGGAAGCGGCCCATAATAGGATCAGGCCTCGCATCTTGTTGAAAGCCCTCTTCCTATTATCGCTGGTCCTGGTGGCACCCGCAGGGGCGCAAACCACCCAGGGGCTTCTGGTGGGCAGGGTCACGGATTCGCGTTCAGGCGCGGCTGTGGCGGGGGTCCGCATCGCTTACCACAACCGCGCAACTCACTCATCCGGATACGTCATTTCTTCCCCGGCGGGCCGATTCGCCATCTTCCTCCTCCCGCCCGGAGAGTACCGGTTACGGTTGACCGCCAATTCCTACCAAACCCAGGAAGTACAGAACCTGGAGGTGCCCGTCGCCGGCCGCCGCGAGGTAGACTTCCAACTTCGTCCGCTCCAGGACGTCTGGGAGAAGGGCGAGTACCGGAACATCACCCTACCCAAGTCCGATCTGGTCGTCACCCTCTTCGGCCCGGACCTCGACAGTTCCCGGACCGGGCAGTTTCTGGCCAACCCCGGCACCGGCGGAGCACTGGAATCGACCCTGTCCAGCGTGATCGACCCCGTCCAACTGGGCCGCTTGCCGCTGGCCGGACGCGATGCCTACACCATGCTGATCACGCAGCCCGGCGTCACCGCCGAAGCCGGCACCACGCGCGGACTCGGCCTTTCGGTCAACGGCCAACGCAGCTCGGCGTCCAACTTTCTGCTCGATGGCGTTGAGAACAACAACGCCCTCGTCACCGGACCCCTGGCCGCCATCGCGCCGGAAGCCATCCAGGAATACCGCATCTCGACCAACAACTTTTCAGCCGAGTTCGGCCGCACCAGCGGCTTTGTCGCCAACGCCGTCACTCGTGCCGGCAGCAACCAGTGGCACGGCCTGGGGTACGCCAATCTCAAAAATGACGCCCTCAACGCCAACTCCTTCGAGCGCAACCGCCTGGGCCAGCCCCGGACGCCCCAAAAGGAGCAGCAGTTCGGCGGGCAGACCGGCGGCCGGCTCAAGCGGGATCGGCTGTTTGCCTCCTTCGCGCTGGAACAGTTGCGCTCCCGCGGGTATGGCGAGTCCCAACCCTACACCCTACCCGCCACCGGAGCCTGGGGCACGCTGGCGTCCAGCTCCATCGCCCGGCGCTTACTGGACCAATACCCCGCGCTCGTCCGGCCCGTATCGCGCAACCTCACCGAGGTGGTGAACCTTCGCCCACCGGCCACGCTCAACCGGACGCTGGGCTTGGCGCGCCTGGATGCTAATTGGGGCCGCCAGCGCCTGATGCTGCGCTATTCCGCCAACCGCACCGGCAACCCCAACTTCATCTGGACCCCCTATCCGGACTTTGTGTCGGGCCTCGAACAGCAAGCCGACAGCGTCGCCGGGGCACTGGAGAGCATGCCCCGCGCCAACATGGCCAGCGAGCTGCGCTGGGGCTGGAGCCATGACCGGTTGGCCTGGGATCGCGCGCACCCGGAGATCCCCACGCTCTATGAAGGCAGCTTCGGCACGACGCTACCCGGCAGCCCCGCCGCCTACGCTTACCGCAATCAGGGCCACTCCTGGCAGATCTCCGAGAGCGTCTCGGCGGCCCTGGGCGCGCATATCGTGAAAGCCGGCGGTGGCATATTCTGGCGCAACCCTGGCGGCGAGCTGACGGCCGGTCGCGACGGCCTTTTCGTCTTCCAGGACTTCTTGAACTTTTCGGTCGACAAGCCCGACGTCCTGCAAGCCGCGCTCGACCGTTCGCAACTGCCGCGCTTGTCGACCCCCAACTACCAGCGCCAGTGGCGGCAATCCCAGTGGTACGGCTTCATCCAGGACACCTGGCGCATCTCGCGGCGGCTGGTGGTGAACTATGGCCTCCGCTACGACAGCTTCGGCGCACCGACCCTCAATGGCACCGGCGTCTACCGCGCCGACCGCAACGACTTTCAGCCGCGCTTCGGCCTCACCTGGTCACCCCGCGCAAACTCCCGCTGGCTGGTCCGCGGGGCGTACGGCATCTTCCAGGACCGGCCGTTCGACAACCTGTGGCAGAACACCCGCAACAACGGCCTCACCATCGCCAGCCTGGCCGTGGAAGGACGGTTCAACTACAACTATCTGGCCCCGCTCTCACAGCAACTGCCCACCTTCCAAGGCCAGCGCTTCGGCGATGGCTTCCCCAACCTCACGCGCATTGACCCCAACCTCCGCAACGCCTACGTCCAGACTTGGTTCGCCGGCGTCCAAGGCACTGCGGGCTCGCATTGGAGCATCGAGGCCAACACCACCGGTTCGCTGGGCCGCAAGCTGATCACCACCGACATCTTGAACCGCGCCCGCCGCGATAACCCGGCACTGCCCGAGATCGCCTGGCGTTCCACCCAAGGCAGCTCGAACTATCTCGCGCTGCACGGAGTCGTCCGCTACCGGAACTCGCGCGGCTTTGCGCAGGCCGCCTACACGTGGTCCCACGCGATCGACAATCAGAGCGAGCCGCTCGCGGGTGATTTCTTCGACCTCAACTTCTCCCGCGTTGCCAGCGGAGCCCTGACGGCCGACCGCGCCCGCTTCCTGCGGCCCGGCGATTCCCGTGGCGACCGCGGCAGCGCCGATTTCGATCAGCGGCACAATCTGGTGGTCTACTCCGTCTGGCAGTTGCCCGCCCCGCGCGCGCTACCCTGGCTGCGCGGCATCAGCCTCTCGGAAATGGCCGCCTTCCGCACCGGCTTCCCCTTTTCGGTGACGGCCAGTGATCGCCGCGCCGATGTCACCGGACCCGGCACCAGCACTGGAGCGGTGGCCGGTGGCGTCCAATGGCTGGACCCGGCTGCGTTCCGCTTTCCCACCGGCTTCGGTAACTCCGGCCGCAACGCCTTCCGCGGCCCGGGCCTCTACAACGTCGATTTCTCGCTCGCAAAAACCGTCACCCTCCGCGAGCGGTGGCGCGCCACGCTACGCGCCGATGCCTACAACGTGCTCAACCACGCCAATCTCAACAACCCGCAGTCGTCACTGTTCTCGCCCGATTTCGGCATCGCCCGCTACGGCCGCCGCGGCCGCGAAACCGGCTTCCCCGCCCTGGTGCCTTTCGCTGAAAACGCCCGGCAGGTACAACTGATCGTGCGCTTTGAGTTCTAACGCCGTAGTCCGGACCGCTTGCTGACGCGCGCGGCTCGGTAGCGTCGCCTCGTTACCGAGCCGTGACCGCCAGGGAGCGGTCTCTTGAACCGCCCGCTACGGCTTCGGCCAGTTCAAATGCTTGTGCAGAAAATCGAACGTCCCCACGTTATGGATCATGTGGCCGCCATTGAAGTACTCGATCTCCGTCTTCTCGGGCAAGCCCAACCGGGCGTACATCCGCCGCACTTTCGCGTACTCATAGGAGACCCACTCATCGATGCCCACGCCATCATCATGGCCGCGCTCCACCATAAACGGCCGCGGCGCAATCAAGGCCGCCATTTCCGCATGGTTGAAGGTATGGGCCAGGTTCCACTCGAAGATCTCGTATTCGGCCGTGAACATGTAACTGAACGGTGCTGTCAGGCTGCTCACCTTCCAGACCCACTCGTTGAAGTTACCGGAACAGATCACCGCCGCATACCGGTCCAGCAGCGACGGTACCCGCATCGCCGTCGCGCCGCCATAGCTGAGGCCATAGAAGGCGATTCGTTGCGGGTCGACAAACGGCAAGGCGGACAGCCAGTCGAGCAGCCGGTCATGTTGTCCGGCGATAAAGCTGAATAGCGAGAGCTTCAGCGGAGTCGCCTTCCGCACCAACTGGCGGAACTGCTGGTCACCGATATAGGGATTCTGCGGGGCATAGACGATAAAGCCCCGGTCCGCCAAGGCCGCCGCGTAGTTTTGGTAGGCGTAGAACTGCTTGGGGTCCGGAGCGTCAATCGTGTCCTGCGGGCGGCCGTTCAGGCCGTGCTGCGCCACCACCACGGGGCGGCGCTCGCCGGGCTTCAGATCCTTGGGCAGTAACAGGACACCATACGCATAGACCTCCGGCCACATGGGCAGAATCACTTCGTAGCCCCTAAACTTCGGCTTGTCGTACAGCAGCCGCGTCTCGGCTACTAAAGGCTCGCTCGGCGGCGGCAGCTTGCCCAGCACCTCTTCCCACAACTGCTTCCGGTAGACGGGTGCCGCCTGCGCCACCCCCGCCACGCTCTTGAGATCCGCCTGCTTCCAGTAAGCGGCCCGCACCGCGTCGCTCCCC
>JBIKMK010000362.1:0-4974 GCA_044359315.1 Bryobacteraceae bacterium
TGAACGGGGTGTAGGGCCGGCCGGAGGTGATGGTGGTCCGGGCGGAGACCTCCCACTTCTTGTTGAAGCGGTAGCCGCCCAGCGAATTGAAGATCACCGGGAAGTCGAAGGTGGAGGGCCGGAGAACCCCGTCCAAGCCACCTTGGCGGGCTTGGCTGAGGGAGAGGTTAGCGTTGCCAAACCACCGGGCGCCCCATTTCTTTTCGACAAAGAACTCAATGCCGCGGGCGCGCCCACGCCCGGCACTGGTGAGCGGGAAAAGGATCTCCCGGATCTGGAAAGTGTCGCCGATACTAGCCAGCGAAAGCGCCGGGAACTGCGTGGAGACGGGGTAATCCTTGTACTGCTTCAGATAAGCCTCCACCGTGAATCGCAGGGTGGCGGTGGGGATGTAGGTGAAGCCGGTCACGTAGTGTTCCGCCCGGAACGGGGTGAGGTTGCGGTTTTGCGGGAAGGCGGCCAGAAACAGGAACTGCGGCTGCTGGAAGTACGTGCCAAAGCTGGCGCGCCAGGAAAGCTTGTCCGTGATGCGGAAGCTGAGGCCCACGCGCGGGCTGAAGCGGCTGCGGGCGATGTACTGATAGTTGTCGATGCGGCCGCCCCAGGTGAGGTTCCAGCGGGAGCCGAGGTTCCGCGAGCTTTGGAGATACGCGCTGGACTGCCGGGCGGAAAAGCTCTGCCGGATGTCGAACGGATTGACGTCCCGGACGGCGCTGTAGGGGCTATCGGAACCGAACGGGGCGGCGGAATTGTAGTTGACCTGGAAAATCTTGAAGCTGCCACCCGCCTGGAGCTTCTCGAGCATCGGCAGGTAGCCCGTGAAGTCGTACTTAAGCGTGGTTTCGCCCTCCCGCGACTTCTCGCGGAACACCACCGGGCTGGCGGCGATAATGTCGTCCGCCTTCGCCGTGGCCGGCGGAATGCCCCGGCGGAGCAGGTCGCGGACGGACTGATCGACACGGCCTTCCGAGTGGGTGACCCCCAGCAGGCCCACCCCGCGCGCGCCATACAGGCGCTGCCAGTTCAGGCCATTGGCGCTACGCCAGCCGCCGTAACGAATGTCGACATTGTTCAGCTCTTCGGTTTCAAACTTGGCGTCGCGCTTGACGTCATCGCGGAGGCCCAAGCGGATGTCGTCGGAGCCCGAGATGGAGGCGGCCCAGATGCGGTCCCGCGGCGTCAGGTCATAGAGAACCTTGGCGTTGTAGGTGTAGAGCACCGGAACGCCACCAATGCCGATGTCCTTCGTGAACAGATCGAGATAACTGCGGCGTGCCGAGACGATCCAGGAGCCCTTGCCCTTGTTGATGGGGCCTTCGACGATTCCGCCCAGGCCCGGATCGCCTACCGTCACCCGCCCGCGGAACCGGTCGCGGGACCCTTCCGTTTGGGCCACCTGCAACACGCTGGAGGTGCGGTTAATAAACGGAGCCGGCTGGCCGCCCGTGAGAAACGTCACGTCGCGGATCAGTTGAGCGTCGAGAATACTGGTGGTACCGCCCGCCGAGGCGAAGTTGGCGAAGGCATTGATGTTGGGAATCTCAATGTTGTCGACAATAAAGAGATTCTCCAGCGGACTGCCGCCACGGACGATGATGTCGTTGCGAAAGTCATTGGCACCCGTGACGACGCCCGGCAACAGTTGCACGTAGCGGGAGATGTCCTGGCGGGCACCGGCCGCTTTGAACAACTCCTCCGACTGAATGACGTAGCTGGAGCTTTTGATCTCCTCCGGGGCCACAAAGACGGACTCGGTCACCGTCAGAGTCTGCTGAACGGCCGTGGCGGCGGAAAGCGAAACTTCCACCGTGCCATCAAGACCGGCGCGGACGCTGACGGCGGAACTGCGGATGGAGGGCTGACCCGGTGCCGTGATATCCAGCAGATAATCACCCGGACGAAGGTCGGGAAAGCGGAATTGGCCCCGGTCGTCAGACGTGACGCAGCGGGTAGAATCGACAACACAAACTTTTACCTGGGAAGCAGGCTTTCCGTCAGCAGACGTGACAGTGCCGGTTAAACCACCGAGCCCGTCGTATCCTGGGCCAGCAACAAGGGGCAGAGGAGAAAAGGGAGAAAACGCATGATCTACAAAATAGATGCACGTATGAAACCGTAAGCATTAATAAAATTTCACTGGGATCGCTTTTTTCGGATGAATTTTTCGTGAACCTACAACGCCGGGCGCGGCCCGGCCTGGGCATTCACCAACAGTGGCGCGGAAGCGCTAAATCTCGCGCACCCGGATCTGCTTGTACTCCACCCACTTGCCCATCTGGTGCGCCTGCAGCATGATGGGGCCGCGGTCCATTTTCAGCAGGTTGGCGTAATCTACCACGGTGTCGCCGTTCACCCGCACGACGCACTGCTGACCTTTGACGATCAACTGGAACGGGTACCAGACCTCCGCCTCAATCCGCGGATACGGGCGGCAGCGGGCGAAGCCGTAGAGCGATCCAGTGGGGTAGACGGCACCTTCCACGTCGTGCAACTGGATCTCGTAATGCTCGTCTGACTTCTCGCTCACGGAGCGGAAGATGATGCCGCCGTTGGAATGCTTCGCGGCGCGGATGTAGCACTGGAACTCGAAGTCCTTGTACGTTTGCTTGGTGGCCAGATAACCCAGGTTGTCCGTCCGCAGCACATCGCCCAATGCTTCAATCTTGGGTGACTGGATCACCGACCATTTGGCCAAGTCAGCGGGCTCGGCATAAAGAGATGTCCACTGTTCCTTCGACGTCAGTTCCCGGATCTCCAGCTTACGGAAGCGGAGCGGGTAGCTCAGCGATTGGATGCCGATGTAGCCGGAACGGAGCCGGTGGCGCAGTGCCGGATGCAGATCGCGGTTCAGGTCCTGCACCAGCTCATCATTGATCCAGACGCGCAGCGCGGGGCCGTCGGCCACCACGCGGATGGTGTTCCATTCGCCCTGGTTCCGCACGTTCACCTTGCGCGGGGCGATGACGGGGAAGATCGCGCCCATCGATTCGCCGAGCGGCGTCGAGTCCTTCTTCTGGAACAGGTTCAGCTTCACCCCGCATTCGGTGGGCCGCCCATGGAGCGGAGCATGGAAGAACAGTCCGCCGTTGGCCCAGCCTTTGATGAAGACCTCACAGCGGAACTCAAAGTTCTCGTAGACCTTGTCCGTCCGTAGCCACGCGGGGTCGCCCGACCCTTCGTGAACCACAATCGCCCCGTCACTGACATAGAAGGCCGAAGCGGGGCCGTCCACCACCGTCCAGCCGCGCAGGGTCTGCCCGTCGAAAAGAGACTCAAAGGCCTGCGCTTGCAACGCCGGGGCGGCCAGGGGAGCGGCCAGGGAACCAATCAAAGAACGCCGTGTCATCCATCCCCACTATAATCGGGATCGGATGGATGCCGCGCTCGAAAACCTCCAGGTTGCCCACCTGCGCACGAATTTCATGTTCCCGTTCTCGATTGAACGGGAGCTGGTGCAGAGCCATCATCCTGGCATCTGGGGCGCCGCCGATGGTTCCGGCAGCCGGCGGTGGCTGGAAGGTCTGGATGAATGGATCGCGCGGCATCAGGGCATGCCGCACCTGGGCGTCTGGCAGCGAGCTTCGCATACGCAGTTCGATGCGGAATCCAGCGCCTACCAGGACATGGTCTTCTTTCACCCGTTTGTCCGCCGGATCTTCTTTGATGCGGGCAGCCAGTCGAGCGCGCAGGCGGAGCAGGAGAACCTGGTCCGACGCTACAAGATGCCGGTTCCCGAAGGCAGCCAATTACTGATGCGGGCGGAGACCGTCACCGGCCGCTCCGTCGAGGTGGCCATCGATGGGTTAACGCTGTTCCTGTTCGCCAACGGCATCGGCGTGCTGTCAATCGGCGTGGACGCGGCGAATCTGCCGGCCCGGCGGGCGCTGTGGATCAATGAGATGATGCGCAAGCTGTACCCATCGAGTGGCCGCCAGCGCCGCGAGGGCCGCGTGCCCAGCCACCTGGCGATCACACTGGTGCGGGACGGCGTGCGCACCACGCTGGCGGAGGAGACCTTTGAGGTCTGCGAGATCAAGGCGTTTCAGCCACCGCTATCCAACCTGGTGACTTCCCTTCTCTATTTCGCCGATTACCCGGCGCAGGAGTACGAGCCGGTGCTGGATGACCGGATGATCGTCTACTCCTACATTGCGCTCGACCCCAAGTCCGCCACCACGGAATGGCGCAACTCCGAGGCCTACGAGCAGTTTGTCAGCCGGGCCATTTATGTCGATCAGCTGAACGACGGTTACCGCTACGAACCGGAATTTACCCGCCAGCTGATGCGCCGCCAGGTCTACCGGCGCTGGGCGCACCAGGGGACTTACTACGGCTTCTCCAGTTACTCGACCGTGACCGTGGCCTTCGGCGAGTTCGATTGCGACGACCATCAGCTGCGCGAGGGGTTTCTGATCCACCGCATGTTCCGGTCCCGCTACTACCTGATGATGCTGGTGGCGGTGTTCTACCGGGCGACGCTGCTCGACTTTGCGGAGCGCGTGGCGCTGGTCTCCAAGCGCCTCAACCGGGACTCCGAAGATGACCGGTTGACACCCGAAACCATCCGCTTCGTCAACATGCTGCGCGCGGAGTTTTTTAACTTCACCAACTACTGGCACTTTGACGAACTGGCCAACAAGGACGAGGAGTCCGAGCACTTCAACATGATGTGCGACGCCTACCGCGTCCGCCCGATGATTGAAGATACGGAGCGCGAAGTGAACCGTCTGCACACCTCGCTGACCGAGTATTACCAATCGCGCAATACCCAAGCCGTTAACCGCCTGGCCATGATCAGTATGATCCTGGGTGCGGGCGCGGTGCTGACCGGCTTTTTCGGCATGAACTTTGCCGGCGGCTTTGCCAAAGTCTTCTTCGAACCGGGCAGTGAGTGGAGTTGGCCCCACTGGGCTGCGATTATTGGCGTGACGCTGTTCGCGCTGGGTGCGGTGGGGTTTGGGCTGTTTGTGGTGG
>JBIKMK010000363.1:0-4969 GCA_044359315.1 Bryobacteraceae bacterium
GCGGTGAGTGAAGCCTGCTGAGCGGCGTAAGGGGTGCCTTTGCGTGACCCACGGAAGCCCAGCGAACCGCTGGAGGACCAGGAGATCACGTTACCCACCTGATCGGTGATCGTGACGATGGTGTTGTTAAAGCTCGCCTGCACGTGGACAACGCCCACGGGGATGTGCTTTTTTTCCTTTTTCTTAAAGGACTTCTTTTTCGAAGTTTTTGCCGGTGCCTTGGCCATGACTTAAATCTTTCCCCTCGCCTTAGGTCTTCGTCGCCTTCTTCTTGCCCGCCACCGTGCCGCGTCGCGGACCCTTGCGGGTGCGGGCGTTGGTGTGCGTGCGCTGGCCGCGAACCGGCAGCGAGCGGCGGTGACGGAGGCCACGGTAGGCCTGCATTTCCATCAACCGCTTGATGTTCATTGAAATTTCTTTGCGCAGGTCACCTTCGACGGCGCCCTCATTTTCCAGCAGGATACGGATGCTATTGACTTCTTCCTCCGTCAGGTCACTGATCTTCTTGGCTGGATCGATGCTGCAACGGTGGAGAATGGAGGCGGCGCGCGTGCGGCCTACACCGTAGATATAAGTGAGGCCGAATTCGGCTCTCTTCTTTGCTGGCAGGTCAACACCCGCAATACGTGCCATGGTTCTTCAAAATCCTTCTTTGCTCAAAACCCGCTATCCGGAATCCGGACAGCCTACCCCTGCCGCTGCTTATGCTTGGGATTGTCGCAGATCACCCGCACCACACCGAAGCGGTGGATCACCTTGCACTTGTCACAAATCTTTTTTACGCTTGCTCGAACTTTCATCGTTCCCTCAACAACTTCATTATCCGCCCCCGCGTCCGGTCTCCCGGGGCTAGTTCAACCAAGACACGGTCCTTCGGACGCAAGCGGACGAAGTTCGTTTTGATTGCTCCCGCGGGATGAGCGAGCACCTGCTCGCGATTGTCCAGCTCCACCAGAACTCCACCGTGGGGTAGCAGCTCAAGGACGGTCGCAGTGAGGGCACACGAGGAGCCTTCACCCATTAAATGATTCTGACACAGTTCCGGCCCGGCGTCAAACTCTGTCCCCAGTAACCACTCGCGCCGGGCCTCTCGTCTCCGCGCGGGATCTCCCGGGTGCCAGTTATGCCGGCCGGCTGAGCACCCAGGGGCCATTATTGGTAACAGCCACCATGTGCTCAAAGTGTGCAGCGTTGCGGCCATCTTTGGTCACCGCCGTCCACTTATCCTTCAAAACTTTCGATTCCGGCCGGCCCGCCAGGATCATGGGCTCAATGGCCAGCACCATGCCTTCCTTCAGGCGCGGGTTGTCGTTCTTGCGGTCCACGTAGTTGGGCACTTGCGGCTCTTCGTGCAAGGATGTACCGATCCCGTGGCCCACAAACTCACGGACAATCGAAAATCCTTCAGTAACGGCATGCCGCTCAACGGCGCCGGAGATATCGGCCAAGCGATTACCGGCAACAGTCTGCTCGATCGCCCGGTCCAGACATTCGCGGGTGACGCGGAGCAACTTCTCGGTCTCGGGCGTCACCGGGTCCAGCGCCACGGTCACCGCTGAGTCCCCGAAGTAGCCATTCAACTGGACACCGGTGTCGAGTGACACAACATCACCGGCGCGCAGTACCTTCTTCTGAGAGGGCATCCCATGGACGATCTCTTCGTTCACGGAGACACACAGGACATAGGGAAATTTCGTACCCGCAGACTGCGAATAGTAACCTTTGAACGCCGGCTTGGCTCCGGCGTCGCGGATCATACGGTCGGCTTCCACCTCCAGATCCAACGTGGAGACCCCCACCGCGACCATCCCGCTGAGCTTGCTAAGAATCTGGTGCACCAGCAGTCCGGAGCGGTGCAACTTCTCCAGCTCCGACGGGCTTCGACGGGCAATCATGCGGCCTCCGGGGTGGCGAGAAACGCCTCAATCTGGTGCAGGATCTGCTCCGGTGACGAATCACTGGCGGCGACTTCCAGAAACCTAGTCCGCTGTCCAAAGAAGTCGAGCACGGGGCGTGTTTGACGCTCGAAGGATTCAAAGCGCTGACGGATGACCTCTTCCCGGTCGTCCTCCCGCGTTGTCAGCCGGGAGCCTTCGACATCGCACCGGCCGGGAACGATCGGCGGCTTCAACAGAACATTGTAGAGCGTTCCGCACTGCGGGCATTGACGCCGATTGGTCAGCCGCTTCACCAGTTTCTCCTCATCCACTTTCAGATAAACGACCACCGCAGTGATGCCGTGGGCCGAAAGTAGGGAGGTGATGGACTCCGCCTGCGGAAGGGTGCGCGGGTAACCATCCAGAATGAACCCGGCGCTGCAATCCGGGCGGGTAATGCGTTCGGCCACCATCTGGTCCACCAGATCGTCGGAGACCAATTGGCCGGCCTTCAACAGATCACGGACCTTCAGGCCCACTGGGTCCCCAGCCTTGATGTGTTCGCGCAGCATGTCGCCCGTCGAGATATGGGGGAACAGAAGCGATTGCGTAAGCATCTTCGCCTGAGTTCCTTTCCCCGAACCTGGGGGACCGAACAAAACCAAAGCCTTCGCGGGGCTTGCGCCCGATGCCATAATGAATCCCGTTTAACCCGAGTGACTATCCGCTGGAACGGCGGCCACGGATGCGGCCAGCGCGCGGAGTAAAGCCCTCGTAGTGTCTCATAATGAGCTGGGCTTCCACTTGGTTCACGGTATCCATGGCGACGCCCACCACGATCAGCAACGAGGTGCCGCCGAAGTAGAAGGTCACCCCGAGACCATCGAGGATGAACCGCGGGAAGTTACCGTCAATCCAATTGCCGATCAACGGAAGGCGTTGCAGCTTGATGCCGGAGATCAGAATGACCGGGAGCAGGCTGAGCAAGGCCAGGTAAAGACCACCCACCACTGTGATCTTGGTGAGGATCTTGTTCATGTAGTCGGCGGTGTTCTTGCCGGGCCGGATGCCCGGGATGAACCCACCGTACTTCCGCATGTTGTCCGCGGCTTCGTTGGGGTTGAAGATGATGGATACGTAGAAGAAGCTGAAGAAGACGATCAGCGCGGTGTAGGCAATAAAGTAGAGCACTTCACCGTAGGAGATCGCGGACAGCATTCCGTTCAACCAGGGGCTCTTGCGAACCGAATCGTAGGTAAGAAACGTCTGCGGGATCGACAGCAGCGACTGGGCGAAGATCACCGGGATGACGCCGCCGGCATTCACCTTCAAGGGCAAGTGCGTCGACTGCCCGCCGAGCATTTTGCGTCCAATGACACGCTTGGCGTACTGCACCGGGATGCGGCGCTCACCGCGCTCCACCAGCACAATCAAGCCAATGACCGCAATCATCATCAGGGCGATGATCAGCACCTGAATAACGCTCCACTGGCCCGTCACGAAGACGTTGGTGTAGATCTCCTGGATCGCGTTCGGTAGCCCAATCACAATGCCGGTGAAGATGATCAGCGACATGCCGTTACCGATACCGCGTTCGGTGATCTGCTCACCCAGCCACATGATGAAGGCCGTGCCGGTGGTCAACGAGATCATGGTCATCAGCACAAAGCCGATGCCGGGGTTGATGACGAAGCCGCCACCGGTGCGGGGGTCAGTGGCGGACTGCAGGGCTCCGGCGATGGTGGCGGACTGGACGAAGGCCAGGATCACCGTCAGGTAACGAGTCCATTGGGTAATCTTGCGGCGTCCGAGTTCGCCTTCCTTCTGGAGTTTTTCCAGGGTGGGAACCACCACGGTCATCAACTGCAGGATGATCGAGGAAGTGATGTAGGGCATGATGCCCAGCGCGAAAACGGTCAAGCGCCGGAACATGCCGCCCGAGAACAGATCGAAGAAGCCGAATATGCCCCCAGCATTCTGCTGGAAGAACTGCTCCAGGCGATTGGCATCAATGCCGGGCGTGGGAATGTGGCCGCCCAACCGGTAGATCGCTAGAAGCCCCAGCGTGAACAGGATACGGTTCCGGAGATCCGGAATCCGAAAGACGTTCGCGATGGCCTCGAAAAACTTCGACATGGTCTTATTGTCCTACGCGCTTACCGCTCAAACAAAGCGGCAAATTCTGGAAAACGCCCGATAGCAGCTGCGATTAAGCAGCTGGCTCGGCTGGGCTGGCCTTGGTCAGCAGTTCGACGCTTCCGCCGGCTGCCTTGATCTTCTCCGCTGCTGCCGCAGAAATGGCATGGGCGGTGACCTTGATGGCCTTCTTGATCTCGCCGTGGGCGAGGACCTTCAAGCCCTTCTCAATCTTCTTGATCACACCGGAAGCCATCAGGATCTCGGGTGAGAACGTATCGCCCTCAAGCTCCTGTAGCTTAGCCAGATTGATGATGGCCCACTCTTCACGGAACACGTTGGTGAAGCCGCGCTTCGGCAAACGGCGATGGAGCGGCATCTGGCCGCCTTCAAAGCCGCGCATCCGCGAGTAGCCGGAAATCGACTTGGCGCCCTTGGCACCACGGCCGGAGAACTTACCGCGACCGGTACCCATACCCTGGCCGACGCGCTGATTCTTCTGTTTTTGCCCTGCGGGGGGCTTGATCTGGCTCAGGTTCATGTTAGGCCACCACCCTCACCAAGTGAGGGATCTTCTTCACCATACCGCGGAAACAGGCGTCATCCGGGCGTTCCACAATGCTGTTGAGTTTCTTCAGGCCCAACGAACGAACGATGGCGCGCTGTTTTTCGGGACAGGTAATCGTGCTCGCGTAGAGCTGGATCTTAATTTTTGCTGTTTGCTCAGGCACTGACTTTCTCCTGGGCCAAGCCACGCATCTCCGCCACTTCACCCCGGTCACGCAACTGCGTCAGGGCGGCAATGGTCGCCTTGACGACGTTGTGGGGGTTATGCGAACCAATGGACTTGGTCAACACGTTCGGAATCCCAACACTCTGGATCACCGCGCGCACCGGACCACCGGCAATGACGCCAGTACCTTCCGGGGCGGGCTTCAACAACACCAGGCCGGCGC
>JBIKMK010000364.1:0-4963 GCA_044359315.1 Bryobacteraceae bacterium
TTTCCGCGGCGCCAGGTTGGCTGGACGACCCCGCTCCTGCTGGCCGCGGCTCAGGTCCACCACCGCCCCAAATCAAGCCACCGCCTTGCACTCGGCCTGTAACTAAGCCCGTCGGTGCCTAAGCCAGCGCGTCTTTGGCGAACTTGAGACAAGTCGCCATCTCGGCCATCACGTTCGATTCGCCCGGGATGTTGTATTCCAGCTCAATGTTGGCGGGCCAGGAGTACTTTTCCTTCTTCATCAACTGCAAAACTTCCTTGATCGGCACCTGTCCCGTGCCCCACGGTAGATTGCCGCCGCCCTCGGTGCCGTACTTTTTGTCCTTCAAGTGCATGCTCGAAATGCGGCTGTGCATTTTCTTGATGAAGGGGATGGGCGAGGCGCTGATGGCTTCGGTGAAGTGGCCGGCGTCCAGGTTGATGCTGTTGTACTTGGAGATCGCCAGCGCCGTGTCCCAGCTGGTGGGGTTCACCTGCATGTGGTTGTGATAGCCGACGAAGACCTTGTGCTTGTCCGCAAACTGGCCAATGCGCTTCAGCAGTTCCTCGGACGTGGGCAGTTCCATGGTGATCGACTTGGCGCCTAGTGCCTTGGCCACAGTGAAGACATACTCGAACTCGTCGTCCGACATCGTTTCGGTCAGCGGCAGCTTGAAGACATCAATACTGACGCCGGCATTGTTGTAGAGCGTGCGCAGTTCCTTGAACTTGTCCATCGAGGCGGAGGTCCGCCAAGCCTTGCGGTCCGCCGCGGCTTTGCGCATCGCTTCCTGCTGCTCCGGCGACAGCTGACGGCGTCCGCCTGGGCCGCCGGGTCCAGGGCCACCCGGTCCACCGGGACCGCCCGGAGGCCGGCCACCGGGGCCACCAGCGGGTGGGCCGAAGCCCCCCAAGCCGCCCAGCCGAACGCCGGGCATGCCCGCAAAGGCTTCCGCCGGATCCGACATCAGTTCCACCGAACTGATTCCCAGCTCCGTGCAGTACTTCAGTAGTTCATCGGCCTTGCCCGGCAGGGTGCGGAAGCTATAGGTGATGGTGCCGATCTGCACGCCGCCGAACTTGGAATTCGGCTTGGCGGCGAGCAGGGAGGAGGCAGGCAGGGCCGCGGCAGCGGCTTGGAGAAGATGACGGCGAGTAATCATGCGCGCTCTGATTGGCGAGTCTATCATGGCCGTTCGTGAGCGGCCCCCAAGAGTTTTCCGTAGTTCATATACTGGAGCCACTTCGGAAAACACCACTATGTTCCGCTCTATCCTTGCTCTCCTGCTGGGCGCCACCAGCGCCGCTCTTGCCCAGACGCCCCCTGCCCAGACCGCCACGGCCCGCATCAAGATCGACACCGACCGCCGCATCGGGGAAGTGCATCCCCATATGTTCGGCAACTTCGCCGAGCATCTGGGGCGCTGCATCTATGGCGGCATCTACGAGGAGGGCAGTCCGCTCTCTGATGCCGACGGCTTCCGCAAGGACGTGATGCAAGCGATCAAGGGCCTCGGGGTCAGCCTGCTGCGCTGGCCCGGCGGGAACTTTGTTTCCGGTTATGACTGGAAGGACGGCATCGGGCCTCGCAACCAACGGCCCGCGCGGCCGGAGGGCGCTTGGGGCGATATCGAGTCGAACCGCTTCGGTACCGATGACTTCCTGAAGTACAGCGAGCGCTTGGGTGTGGAGCCGTACATCTGCATCAACGCGGGCCTGGGCACTATCGCCGATGCGCGCGATTGGGTGGAGTACACCAACGGCAACGCCAATACTTACTGGGCCAATCAGCGCCGCAAGAACGGCCGCGAAAAGCCGTATGGCGTCAAGTACTGGGGCTTAGGCAATGAGCTGGACGGCCCCTGGCAGTTGGGCCACAAGAACGCCGACGACTACACCAAGTTCGCCCTGGAAGCCGGTAAGGCGATGCGTCGCGTGGACCCGTCGATCAAGCTGATCGCCTCCGGGTCCAGCAATTATGGCGCGGACTGGATCAGTTGGAACCGCGCCGTGCTCGACCGGTTGAAGAACGAGATGGACTACATCTCGCTCCACATGTACATCGGCAACAGGGATAACAATTTTGAACGCTTCCTCGGCGCCACCTCGCAGGACCTGGACCATCGCATCGAGATCACCGCCGGCCTCATCCGCGCCGCCCAATCAGGTCAAGCCAATCCGCGGCCCATTGCGATTGCCTTTGACGAATGGAACGTCTGGTATCGCGCCCGGGGCGGTAGCGAGCATGCCACCGGAGCCACGCGCCTGGAGGAGATCTACAACTTTGAAGACGCCCTCGCCATGGGCATGTTCTTCAACAGCTTCTTCCGCCACGCCGACACAATCAAGATGGCCAACCTGGCCCAGATCGTCAACGTTATCGCGCCCATCTTTACGAACAAGGAAGGCCTGTTCCTCCAGCCGATCTACTTCCCGATCGCCGAATACGCGCGGCAAGGCGGCAACACGGCTCTGAACCTGCACGTCGCCTCGCCCACCTACAAACTGGACCGCCGCGCCCCGATCCCGTATCTGGACGCGTCTGCCACCTATGACCAGAAGACCAAGACGGTCTATTTGAACGTGCTGAACCGCTCCGAAAATCAAGACATCTCAACGCGCATTGATAACTCCGAGGGGCAACTGGACGGGCAAGCGGCGGTGTGGGAGATGAATCATCCCAACCTGAAAGAGACGCACACCTTCGGCCAAGACTCCAAAGTCCGGCCGCAGACTCGCACGCTGATGGTGGCGGGCGGGGCGGGCTTCAGCTACACGTTCCCGAAGCACTCGCTGACGATTTTGAAGTTGAAGGTGAAGTAGGGGGCTAGAGCTGGGCCTTTTTCTTCACGGCCGCGGCGAAATCGGGAACCGACTTCGCGAGTAGATCGATCAGCATCCCGATGCCCCGGCGGCGATCCGCCGCTTGCTGGCGGAGCGCCGCAAGCACCATATCTGGATGTTGTTCCAGCAGTTCCAGCAGAAGGATCTGTGGATGAATGGCCTGTACGCCCCAAGGCTGAAGATGCCGTGGATGGAAGTCACGAAGGTTGAAGGTCAAGATAACTGGTGTTTGGCTATGGATGGCCGCCGCCAGGACATGCCGATCCTTGGCATCGTTCTCCAACTGAGGGATCAAGTGTTCATATCCCTCAATCCAAGCCTCTCCAAAGTGAGCTCGCAACTCGCGTTGGAAATGACCGCACAGCGATGGCGGCCAACCGATCTTCAACTCCAAGGTTCGGAGAGCCTCGAGGATGATTTCTTCCGACCAGCACGGGCGGAAAATGCCGTCGGCTTCAGCCAGGCGCAGCAATGTGTCGCATAGCGAGAAGTTGACGAGTACGCAGGCGTCTAGCACCACTCGCGGGCTTGTGTCGGTGGACAAGTTTACACTGCCGACTTGGCCAGAAATGAGCGCCATATCATGTTCTCCATGTATGCCGCCTCACGGCCAGCTAAAGTACGTGTAAATTTTTGCGTGGAACCTAGGCTGGGTACCCACGTGACATTCAGCAAGGGGTCGATGGCTACCACCGCAACCCTTCCACTAGTATACACAAACCAGCTAGTTATCCTGAGTTCTAGCCCTCTCCTGCATTGTGGGGCCAGTGCCCTTTCCGAACCGACTGCTGGGATTCTGGAAGATTCGGATCGATCTTGCCACCACAACGCACTTGTCACTTTCCGGGTTCTCCGCGATGTGATCGGATCACCGGCGCTCTCACAATCGGCTCGGCCTAATTCGCCCCGGGAAGAAGTACTCGGTCATATAATCCCAGGCCGTCCACTGCGTCTCCCACACGCCGCAGGCAGGCGAGCTGCTGATCACGCCGCTGCCGGTCCGCCAAGAAAAAGCGAACAGCCTCAGCAATCAGTTGATCCGCATCGGCAAAGTGGCCATTGGCGACTTCCAGTTGGAGCTGCCGGTTCAAGTCTGTGGGTAGAGTAATCTCCATCGCGGTGCAATCCCTAGTCCTAGTGTAGCCAGCTTGACTGTGCGCTCCAGGGGCCCGAACTTTACCCGAAGATCGCTTTCCGCTCCTCGCTGTCTGGGTTCGTCTTTACGGCACAGGTGTTGTCGAACATCATCGTGGCGCCCGACGCCTGGGTGAAGGCGGGCCACTTGGGCAGGCCGGGGTGGTTGGGGTCGCCTTTGCGGGCGAAGGCGATCCAGGCGTCGGCCATTTTGGCGCCTAGCGTGCGGGCTTCGGCGGTGCCGCCGGTCATGGCGGCGCAACGGTCGGTGTTGTCGAAGACGAAGGGCAGTTCGGCGCAGTGGAACGCACGAGGGCGGCCGTCGAGCACGGGGGTCTGCCAGGTGAACCAGTAGAGATAGGCCGGGGCCTTGGCTTGGGCGGCTTTGCGCTCCGCCTGGGTGACGGCGTTTTGACGCGTATTGGCGGACATGATCAGCGACAGCAGGTCGAAGGGTTTCTCTTTGGGGTGGGCTTTCTTGAAGGCGGCCAGGATGGCACCGGTCTTGCCCGGATAGCGTTGTTCGACGCGCCGAGTCACTTCCTCCATGCCCATCGCCTCATACTCGGGGTGGCCGATGCCGTTGGTGAACTCGTTCAACACGGTGCCGATCAGCATGGGCACGGTGGCGGAGGCTTCCGGTGCTTTCGGGTCAAAGGAATGGTGGGGCAGATGGCGGCCATCGACGGTGGGGGTCCAGTTATGGCCTTGGCCGGTGCCGGGCATGTTGCCGCCGGGGGGCGCGAGTTTGCGGACGGCTTCCGCACCGGCCGCGACAATCTTGCCGTAGGGCATTTTGCGCAGGTCATCGATGGAGCCGCGCGTGACGCCGAGGATCGACAGCGTTTCGGCCGCCAGCTTGGCGGAGTGGGCCGGTTCGGCCTGCCGGGCGCTGGAGCCGCTCTGCACTACTGCTTTGTGGAACAGGCCCTTGGCCGCTGGCATCGCCATCAGCACGCCCACTTTGCCGCCGCCGCCGGATTGACCAAAGATGGTGACGTTGCCGG
>JBIKMK010000365.1:0-4959 GCA_044359315.1 Bryobacteraceae bacterium
GTCAGCAACCCCCACGGCGCAAGAAGCGGAGGTGCGGCCGCTCCTGGAGGCGGGCACAAATTCGCCGAAGGACAAGTAGTCGTAGCGGGCTTTCACGCCGGTTGTGTCCGCCTCCCACATGCTGACAGCCTGCGCCACCACGCAACCGCCAGCATTTCTGACGCAGGACACTAGAACGAGAACCGCCCGCCCAGCTGGAAGGCCCGCGGGCCGCCGGAGCCGAATACTTGGCTGGCGCGGCTGGTGGGGACACCGAAGGCGGCCGGGTTGTTGAGGCTGTTGCTGATGCCGCCCAGGTTGGCGATGTTGAATATGTTGAAGCCTTCGATGAAGAGGTTCAGCTTGTACCGCTCCCGGTAGAGCAGCGTCTTGGTGATGCGGATGTCCTGGGAGGAGAAGTTGTCGCCGAACGAGTAATCGGACGGCAGCGAAAGGCGCGGGATGGTTTGGCCGCGCGAGGTCCGGGGACGCTGTCCGTTTGGCAGATCGGGGTAGAGGGCGTTCCAGGCCGCCACTGACTTTTCGAGACGCTCCTTGGTGGGATGCCGGTCCGGCACATTCCAGCCGGGCAGGAACGCGGTGTCGATCCCGTCGCCATCCAGATCGACGCTGCCCACTTGGGGGCGGTACGCGCCGCGGATGCCGATGGAGGAGATGAACGAGGCCTGCACCTTCCACGGCAAGTCCACGATGCCCGAAACATTCAGGCCATGCTGGCCGCCGGTGGGGCCCCAGTTCTCAAACCAGTTGTCGAGATTCGTCACGCCGTTCATGCCCTGGGCGGCGGTGAAGGCATAGGAGGCCAGGAACTGATAGCGCTTGGAGAAACGCTTGTCCACTTTCACCAGCAGCGCCCGGTAGACGGACCGGCCGGCCGAGGTGCGAATGCCGATGGAGCCGGTGGAGCAGTTCGCCAGCGGTTGGGCGGCCTGGGCGGCCGTGCAGCGCGGGATCACCGGGCCGGAGACGCGGAAGAAGCGGTTGTAGTCCAGTGCGCCCAGGTCCTCGCGGAAGCCGTGCTTGTAGACAAAGTCGACGTTGACCACCAGGTCCTTCATCACCTCGCGCTGGACGCCCAGGGTGATGTGGCGGGAATAGCCGGGGCCGTATCGGTACGGGTAGATATCCGTGCCTTGCTTCGAGATGTTGATGTTGCGGACGGTCAGGTCATTCGGGTTGGGATTGGCCACGGTGGCTTCGGAAGCGGCCCGGATGCGAGGCAAGATCGCCATCAGATCAGAGAGGCGGAAGCCGGTGGGCAGGGCCCGGAAGTCCAGCGGCGTGCCGACATTGACGTTCGGCAGCAGGCCGGGGATGGGGTTGACGATGCCGGCCGTGGGGTTGGGGACGCTTTGCCCGCCAATCTGCTGGCGGCCGTTGCCCACCGGACCGATGGCCGCCCGCTCACCCAAGCGCTGCGAGAGCTCCGTGGTGTCGTAGTAGAACCCGGCTCCGCCACGGATGACGGTCTTGTTGTTCTTGAAGGGGCTGTAGGCGAAACCCAGTGACGGGCTCCAGTTGGTGTAGGTGGGCTTGGTGGGGTCCAGGCTTTCCATGATCGGCGCCAGCAGCGCGGGCTTGCTGAGATCACCATTCACCAGCGTCGATTCATACTGCCAGGAGATGCCGTAGTTCAGCGTGAACTTGGAGTTGACCTTGTAAGTGTCCTGCAGATAGACGTGGTAGCGGCGGTTGTTGCCGGCTTTGTCTTTGTTGTAGGGCGGAGGCTGCGACGGGTCGCCAATGCCCATGGCGAAGGCCGCCAGCGGCAATCTCAGCACGTCGGCGTTGGAGGTGAACTGATTGGGCAGCCCGAAGGCGGCCAGCGGAATGCGGTTGGCCACCATGATGTCCGGACCCCACAGGTTGCCTGCCGCCGGGTCACCAAAGGCCCAAAAGCCGGCAAAGGGCGAGTTCTCATAGCTGCCACCCATGCGCCAGCGGTGCGCGCCGCGCTGCCAAGTCAAGTTATTGACGATGTTGTAGCGCCGGATGTCGCGGCCTTGCGTCGCATTGGACGTGTTGCCAAACCGGACGTTGGTGCCCACCACCGACATCTCCGGCAGGCCCAGGCCCAGGCAGCCCGGGCACTCCTTCTCGGTGGGGTGCAGGTTGCGGTTGTTCCAGTAGTGATAGGCGAAACGGAAATCGTTCACCAGCGCCGCGCTGAAGGTGCCGGTCCAGCCCAGGATGCTCTGGTCCGCCCAGTTGCGGTTCACCAACCAGTTGGAGGGGAGCGGCGCGCCACTGCGGGGTCCGAAGCCATTGTTGCCGTCATGGGAGTAGCGGGCAAACAGACTATGCTTGGCGTTCAGCCGGTAATCGAACTTCGCACTGATCTGGCGGCCGTTGTAGGGGGTGTTGGCATTCTGCGCCAGACTGGCAAAGAAAGGCGAATCCGGCTGGACGGTGACCACTGAATCCTGGTTGTTGTTCTCCAGGTTGAAAAAGAAAAACAGCTTGTCCTTCTTGATGGGGCCGGAGAAGAGTAAGCCGCCCTGCCGCCGTGCAAAGAAGGGGTCTGGAGCAAACGGATTGCGCCGCAGGGCCGGGTAGGCCGAAAGATTGTTGTCGCGGAAGAAGAAGTAAGCGCCGCCGTGGAAGGTGTTGCCACCGGAGCGCGAGACAATGTTGATGGCGCCGCTGGCCGCGATGCCGGTGGATAGATCGAAGTTGGCGGAGGAGATCTGGAACTCTTCCACCACTTCCTGCGAGAAGTTCTGCGCGGTGCCACCTTCCAGCGGGTTGCGGACGTTGCCACCATCGACGGTCAGCGCCGTCTTGCCGGAACTGCCACCCAGCACCGACACGCCGAACTGGGCGTTGTACTGCGCCAGGCTTTGCGTGCCGACTCCGACGCCGGGCTCGAGAAAAGCCAGTTGCAGGAAGCTCCGGCCATTCAGCGGTAGCGCTTCGATCTGGGTGCGGCCGATGACGCCGTCGATCTTGTGGCTGTCAAAAGAAAGCTGCGCCGTCGCGGCATCGACGGTCACGGTTTCGGTCACGGCACCGATCTGCAGCACCAGGTCGACCGTGGTGGTGCTGCCCACCACGACACTGGCTTCTCGCAAGGTCTGCCGGAAGCCCGCCATCTGGGCGCGGACTTCATAGCGTCCAGCGGGCAGCGCGGGAGCGCTGAACTGGCCTTCGTTGTTGGACTGCAGTTCGCGCTTCAGGCCGGTTTCGACATTGGCGACAGTCACCGCCGCCCCGACGACCACCGCACCGGAATCATCGCGCACCGTTCCGGCAATGGTCCCGATGGGGGCCTGCGCCAGGCCGGCCATTGCTCCTAATATCCCCAGCATCACCCAAGCGGCTAGTTTTGGCATCTCTAAAGTCTAACGCCACGGCCATGCCCGGGCGAGTGAAAAGCTGGTTACCAACCACGCTCGCATTCGTGGCTTGGTGCGGGCTACAGCTTGAAGAACAGCTTCCGGCGGTAGAGCCAGACGCAGAGCCAGATCTGAAAGGCCACCACCACAAAATCATTCACCGCCAGCAGTGGAGCGGGCCAGTAGGCCGTGCCCCAGCCGGTGAAGACCTTGGCCGTGCGCGTAAGCCAATCCTCCGTGATCTCGTGGAACAGGTAGATGAAGATCGAGTTCGCTCCCACCATCACGAACAGTTTCATGCGCCACCCGCGTTGCTCACACAGGTACCAGAACAGCAGCAAGGCAAAGACCGTGATGCCGCCACTGACCATCGCAAAAGACGCCGTCCAGATCTTCTTGATGACAGGCACCAGCGGGCTCAGTGCGAGGCCGCCGGCCAGCAGAATGCCCCCCATGGTGGCCAACCGCTTCAGTTGACCGCGCCGCAGCATCTCGCCCGCCACGACGCCCAACAGTGTGTTGGCGGCGGAGGACAGGCAGTTGATGGTGGCGTAGTGGCCGCCCCAGCTTTTGCCAAAGACGGCCTGATCGATCACTTCACCCAGATTCTCGGTCTGCACCCAGGGATTGCCGTACGCGATGAGCGCCACGGTGTGGGCCACCAGCAGGAGAGCCGCCGCGCCCAGTTGCACGCGCTCCCCGCGCTTGAGCATCGCGAAGGCGATCGGGTAGGTGACCGCCAGCTGCGCCAGCACGTTGATGACATCCAGCACCGGCCGCCCGGCGCGGATACTCCGTGCGATCACGCCCCACAGCAGCAACAAGGCACTGCGCTTCAGCACAAAGCCCCAACCAGCGTCCGGCCGCTTGGCAAACGACCACGGCATCACGGCCCCCACGATAAACATGAAGAACGGCTGGATCATGTCCCAGGCCGTCATGCCGATCCAGGGGGCGTGTTGGAACTGCCCCAGCAGCGGGGCCAGCGCCGCCGTGTCCTTCAACTGCATCAGCCCGAAGCCTTCGCTGACCATCATGATCATCGTGAAGCCGCGGAAGGCGTCGAGAGCGGTAACGCGGTCGACGGTGGTGGGCGGCGATGCCGCTTCAGCAAGTGCTCCCATGAGCCGCCATGCTACCACGTGGACGGCTGTCTGGCCGCATCGCTAATTCATTCCGAGGTGATCAAAGGAAGAAGCCGTTGAATGCCCGTCAGGCCGTTGGCCGCTGGCGGCGGATGGTGTCGTAGTCCACCACGCCCACCCGGGCGGCCCAAGCATCCCATTGTGCGGCCATGGCCGTCACACGTTCCGGCATGGCGGCCGCGAGGTTATGCAACTCCGTGCGGTCGGCTTCCATGTCGTAAAGCTCCCACGGCTTCTTGTACTCCGCCACCAGCTTGAACTTGCCCATCCTCACCGCCCGGTGGCCTTCATGCTCCCAGAACACCGCCCGGTGCTCATCCCGCCGCTTACCCGCCAAAATCGGTTGAAGCGATTTACCCTCCATCGGGGTGACCGCCTCACCCCGGGACATCTTCGGATACTGCGCCCCCGCCACATCCACCGCCGTCGCCATGATGTCGATCAGGTGGCCATGCTGATGATCGACGCGGCCAGGCCTC
>JBIKMK010000015.1:0-16562 GCA_044359315.1 Bryobacteraceae bacterium
CCAGGCTGTAGACATCGGCCGACGTGTTGATGCGCTCACCCCGGATCATCTCGGGGCTGGCGTACGCCAAGGTCAGGGCGCGTTCGCCAGGGACGGTCATCGTCAGATCCGGCCCGCCCGGTTCCATCTGGGTGATGCGAGCGATGCCGAAATCGAGCAACTTAATGCGGCCGTCGGTTCCCACCATGATGTTGGAGGGCTTCAGATCGCGGTGGACCACCATGTTGCGGTGCGCATATTGCACCGCTTCACATACCTGCAGAAAGAGCTGAAGCCGGGCGGCGACCGTTGGGGCGTGATCGGCGAGTACGGTCGAGCGGTTGCCCGTCCACAAACTCCATCGCCAGATACGGCACGCCGTCTTCCGTGATGCCGCCATCCAGCAGACGGGCAATGCCGGGGTGTTCCAATCCGGCCAGGATCTGGCGCTCGTTCAGGAACCGGCGGACCAGGTTCGAGTCCCGCCGCAGGGCGGACCCAATCACCTTTACCGCAACGCGCTTTTCAAACTGGCCGTCGGCCCGCGTGGCCAGATAGACCGCCCCCATGCCACCTTCGCCCAACTTGCGTTCCACCCGATAGGGGCCAATGACGATTGGCGCACCACCGGCCACCGCTTCGGCCTCGCGGCGCACGGCGTCGCGGAACGGGTCTTCCGCGCCATCCATAGACTCCAGCAGGGCCACGACCTCTTGGCGGATCTCCGGGTCGGGACACTCGGTTTCGAGGTACGCGAGGCGGGCGGCCGAGGGAAGGTCAGAGGCGGCGTGAAATAGCTCTTCGATTCGCTGCCAGCGGGCGGGGTCCACTAAAACCCGCCTGCGCGGCCATCCCGCGCGCCCAATCGGTTGAACATCCAGGCCTTGGCGAACTTCAGATCGCGGAACACGGTGGGCTCAGAGACACCCAGCGCGGCGGCCGCTTCAGGCACCGACATACCTCCGAAGTAGACAAACTCGACCAGCCGGCACTTGCGCTCGTCGAGGCTGGCCAGTTCAGTGAGGAGCTCATCGACAATCAGCACGTCCAGCACCGAATCTCCCGAAACTTGCGCGGACTCGGTCAGTTCCAGCGCCCGGACTCCGCCGCCGCGCTTCTCCCGTTGGCGGGAGCGCGCATTGTCCACCAGGATCTGGCGCATCGCTTTGGCGGCGACGGCGAAGAAATGCGCCCGGTCCGCGAAATCCAGGGACGAACCGGCCAACTTCAGGTAAGCTTCGTTCACCAGAGCGGTGGTGCGGAGGGTTTGGTTGGTCTGTGAGGAACTGAGGCAGCGCGAGGCCAGCACCTGCAATTGGCGGTGGACATATGGCAACAGCTCATCCATATCCTCTTTGCCACCGCCGGCCGATTGCCGGAGGAGGTCGGTAATGTCCACACTAGACTGGCAGGCAGGTTCGTTCACGGCCGGGCACGGGCTACCCCCAATACTTTATCGTATCGTCCGTGGCGTCCAGCGTCATCCAGGCTGGAGTTGATGAGAACAGCTCCGTGGGAACAAGTACCGCAATCGCCAGACGCCCCCCGCCAATGCACCGCCTCGCTGGCCTATGCCGAGACCTACCGGATACGATCATTTTCACCAAACTGGCGCTTGACCTGAGCCAAGGTTTTTGGTTAACTAAAGGTTTGGCGCGTTGCTCCTCGGTAGCTCAACGGTAGAGCATTCGGCTGTTAACCGAAGGGTTGTAGGTTCGAATCCTACCCGAGGAGCCAATTCTTTTTTCAGCACTTTCCCCCGCCCTGCTGTGAATTTCCCTCTCCGTCCGTAAACGTGCCTCTGGCTATGTGCGGCAATTCCGAGTCCCTCATGATTCGACCCGAGTCCCGTCGTAAGCAGGCATCGGCGCTACCAACCGCCGTACCCGGCTTCCCTGCCCGGATTGCCCAGCCGAACCTTTGGGGTTCCGTCCATGCGGTCATTCCAGCAGAGCGGAGCTAAGAAGCTGCGCGGAAGCTTCCGGCGATTGTCGGGCTTGTGTAAAGATCATGGTTCACGCGGCACACCCGCGTCCCAAGTCGAAGGAGATCACCCGTCTTGACTCGTCGAAGCTTTGCCATCACCGCCGCCAGCGCGGCTTCCGCCCAGCGCGTTTTCGGAGCGAATGACCGCATCCGCATTGGCTTGATTGGAGCCGGTGGCCGGGGCTCCTATGTCACCACTGTGGCTTCCAGACTGGAAGGCACCACCATTGCGGCGGTGAACGACGTGAACCCGTCGCAGATCGACAAGGCGCGCAGCACTTTTGCCAAGGACGCTGAGTCCGTGAAGGACTTCCATCAACTGCTGGCCAAGACGGACATTGACGCCGTCATGATCGGCAGCCCGGACCACTGGCATGTCCCGATGGTGATCGCCGCCGTTCAGGCGGGCAAGGATGTCTATTGCGAGAAGCCGCTGACCAAGACGGTGGAAGAAGGCGAGCGGGTGATCAAGGCGGTGGCGGATTCCAAGCGCATTGTGCAAGTGGGCTATCAGCAGCGCAGCACGCCGCATTACTCGGTGGTGAAGCAGTTGGTGGCCGAGGGGCGCTTGGGCACGGTGAACTTGGCGGAGACCTACTGGTATCAGGATTACGTTCGCGCCGAATGGACGCGCGTGGTGCCGCCGAGTGACGGCATTGACTGGAAGGCGTGGCAGGGCAATGCGCCCAACATGGACTTCGACAAGGTCCGGCTGAGCCGCTGGCGCTGGTTCTGGGAGTACGGCGGCGGCCACTTGACCGACCTGTTCTCGCACTGGGTGGATAGCGTGCACTGGATCATGGATGATGACCGGTTGCAGGAGACCAACGCCACGGGGTCCAAGATGTACTTCAAGCACTTTGATTGCCCGGACACGATCTCGCTGACCAGCCGGTACAAGAAGGGCCACTTTGTGACTTACCAGGGCTCATTGTTGTCGGGCCGGGAAGATGGTGGGATTGTTTTGCGCGGCTCAGAAGGCGTGCTGCGTCTGAAGCGCGGCGGCTTTGAGATGTATCGCAACGATCAGCCGGATTCAGCGCCGCCGGTGATGACGATGCGGCCGAACCGGGAAGGTACCATCGACCACGTGCAGAACTGGCTGGATTGCATCAAGAGCCGCAAGCAGCCCAACAGCACCGTGGCCACGGCGGTGGTATCGGCCAATGCCGCGCATTCGGGCAACCGTTCGTATCGTGAAGGCCGCCGGTTGAACGCGGCTGATCTGGAATGGACGGCGCGGGTTTGATCGCCCTTACGGCACATTGCGCCACGTGGCCGGGCAATGCAATAGAATAGCCGCGTGAACCGCCGATCATTTGTCGCCGCCTCCGGTGCCACCGCCGCCACTGCTGCGTGGCCCGATGCCTTGCAAGCTGCCGCCATGCCCATCATCGACACGCATATCCACTTGTTCGACACCACGCGTAAGGAAGGCGTGCCGTGGCCGGAGAAAACGAACAAGACGCTATTCCAGCCCGCCATGCCGGACCGATACCGCAAGATCACGGGGCCGCTGGGGGTCGTGGGGGCGATCAAGGTGGAGGCCAGCCCTTGGGTTTCCGACAACCAGTGGGTGCTGGATGTCGCGGCCAAAGACAAGATCATCGTGGGCGTGATCGGCAACCTGGAACCCGGCAAGCCGGAGTTTGCGAAGCAGCTCGAAGGGCTGCACAAGAACCCGCTCTACCTGGGCATCCGCTACGGCAACCTGTGGGGCCGCAACTTGGCCGATGAACTGGACAAGCCGGAGTTCCGCGCGGGCATCAAGCTGCTGGAGCAGGCCAACTTGACGCTGGACAGTGCGAACCCGACACCCAGCCTGATCCATGCCTTGTTGCGGCTTTCTGACATCGCTCCCAAGCTGCGAATCGTGATCGACCATCTGCCGCAGATGCCGACACCCACCGACGCGGCAGTGCTGAAGAGTTACCAGGGTCACTTGCAGGAGTTTGCGAAGCGGCCGCAGGTGTTTGTGAAGCTTTCTGAGGTATTCCGCAAGGTGAATGGCGACATCCCGCGCGACATCGGCGCATATCGGGCCACGCTCGACAGCCTGTATGGGGTGTTTGGGGAAGATCGAGTGCTCTACGGCAGTGACTGGCCCAATAGCGACAACTGGCTTCCCTACCCTGAGGTGCTGGGGCTGGTGCAGAAGTACTTTCAATCGAAAACTCCGGCGCAGGCCGAGAAGTATTTCTGGAAGAACTCCGTGAAGGCGTATCGCTGGGTGAAGCGGGACGCGACGCAGCCGGGGGCATAGCAGAGGATAGGACTCCTCGCCTAGCCCCATGCGTCAGCTTGGGGCTTTTTCAGGAACCGAGCCAACCACGCGTGAGCTTGGGGCTTCTTTGCTCTGTCGGAAATAGCCCCATGCGTCAGCTTGGGGCCTCTTCGTGTACGTGAAAAAGCCCCAAGCTGACGCATGGGGCTAGGCGAAGGGAAGTGCGCCGTTAGCTTCGTAGTTTTTTGAAGTTGGCCAGGCAGCGTTGGGCGGTCTCGAAGGGAGTGAAGTCGCTGCCTTCTTGCTCCACCAGGTAGGATTCGACACCACCGGTCTTTTCGGCGGCCTCAAAGATCTTCTTCCAGGGCGCGGAGCCTTCGCCGAACAGTGCCTTGTAGCCTTTGGCGGGGTCGGACGACCAGTCCTTGCAATGCAGGGAGCGGATACGGCCGGGGTTGGCGTTGATCCAGGCGATGGGGTCGTTTCCGGTCTCGAGGCAGGTGCCGATGTCGAGTTGCAGCACCACGTCTTTGGGCGTATTCTTGGCCAGCAGTTCAATCGGCTTGGTGCCGTCGATGGGTTTGAATTCCAGCTGGTGATTGTGGAAGCCCGCGCGCATGCCAGCAGCCTTCAGCTTCTCCGACGCGGAGGTCAGCCGCTCCGCCACCTGCTTCCAGCCGTCAAGACCTTCGACGCGGCCGGCACTGGCCATCACCACCAGCTTGGAGCCGATGATCTGGTTCAGTTCGATGGCCTTCGCCAGATTCTCAGGCGCGAAGTTCTTCGCGGAGTTGTGGGTGGAGAGCGCCTTGATGCCCAGGTCGTCCAGCAGCTTGCGCATATCCTTGGCTTGCGCCGGAGTCCAGTCATAGTAGGGCGAGAAGAACTCAACGCCGTCATAGCCCATCTTGGCCACGGCAGTGACGGTACCCATCAGGTCCTGCTTCAGCTGATCACGGACGGAAAACAGTTCCAGGCCAACGGGGATCTTCTTGGCGGCCAGAGCCGGAAGAGCCAGCGCGGCGGCGGGCGCAGCGAGAAGGGAGCGGCGTGAGATCATTTGTTACCGAAGATATCACGCCGCCGCCAGAACCAGCTGCTAGTCGTTGCTGTTAAACAGGCCGCCGATGGATTCCAGCGGCCCCTGCCGGTCTCCGCCCCCTTGGAACGGGGCAAGTTCGCGGCGCATCTTGGCTAGCGTCATCGATTGAATCACCGCCCGCCCCGGACCGCGCAACGTGGCCATGAACAGTCCCTCACCGCCAAACAGCGCCGTCTTGATGCCGCCCACAAACTGGATGTCATAGTCCACCGACTCTTCAAAAGCGACAATGGAGCCGGTTTCTACCTGGAGCATCTCACCCGCCTTCAGGTCGAACTCGACAAAATCGCCGCCGCCATGGATGAAGACCAAGCCCGGTCCAGTGAACTTTTCGAGGATGAAGCCTTCACCACCAAAAAATCCCGAGCCGAGTTTCTTGACCAGGGCCACAGTGAAAGTGACGCTGCTTTGGGCAAATAGAAAACCATCCCGCTGGCACATCAGGCTATGTCCAGGGCGCAGGTCGAAAGCCATGATCCGGCCCGGATAGCTACCGGCGAAGCCCACTTCACCCGTCGTGTAGGACTTGAAGTAGGTGAGGAACAGGGACTCCCCGGCCAGCTTGCGCTTAATGGCACCCCAAATCTTGTCGCCGATGGATTCACCCGACATACGGGTGTCCCATTCCACCGACGGAGTCTTGAAGACCATCTTGCCGGCTTCGGCAAACAACTCCTGACCCGGCTTCAGCTTGATGCGCGCGATCTGGAGGTTGTCGCCCTGGATGGTGTAGTCCAAGGGCGCCACCGGATCATTCACCGGCGCGGGCCCGCCGGGTATCACTTCCGTATAGGCGCAGGGCGCGGTGCCAATGGCGCCGCCATGCTGGGGACAGAACTTCGCTTCAGGGGTGACCTGATAACCGCATTGGGTGCAGAAAGGCATAGTGTTTGGTTTTAGAGTACAACGGGCCATCGTGGCCCGCTGACACCAAACAAAACGTTCTGGACCACGCAGTTGTTCCCGTGATCGTCGAACTGGGGTGGAAAGTTTTCCTGAAAAGGGGCGGCATCAGCCAACCGGCTGAGCATCGCCCCTTCTCACGCAGTGACTACTGCCGGACAGCGATCGTGGTGCGCTGGCCATATGGGGCCCGCGATTCGTTGTTGGGAACGCTACGCAGCACAATGGACAACTGGACGGCGTTGCCCGGGGCGGTATTCTCCGGGATGCGGACGTTGATCTGCCAGACACCGACGAGGCCGGGGGCCAATCCGAAGAACTCAATGTTGGCTACCGGAACCAAGCCCTGGGGCAGGATGACATCGGGGCGATCCGTGCGGATGAGCGTGTCGGCCGGCGCGGGCGTTCCGTCGGGTGGAGCGTTCGAGAGGAAGCCAAAGCCCGAGCCATAGAGAGAAATCACCTTGCCACGCTGAACCGGATTGTCGGGGCCATTCCGGGAAAAGTCTTCATTCAGCGCAGCTAATTGGCCGGTGCCGGTGCCCGCATTGGTGAACAAGCCCGGCGAAACACCCGCCACGGCCAACGATCCGGCGGCGATCACCTGACCGGTGGACGGCCGTTGCACGATCACATCCATGGTTCCACTGGTGGGGGCAGTGTTGGGGATGTAGAAATTGATCTGGCCCGAAGAGACAAAATAGAGCGACGCCGGGGTGTCGTTGAGCAACACTTGCAGGTCGTTGAGCGTGGTCGGCAACGGGTTAGTTTCGGGCAATTCGGTGTAGATCACCGTCTTGTCGCTGAACTGCGTGTCACCGGCCGGCTTCAACTGCGCCCAAGTGTTGGGTGCCGATGGCCGGAAGGTGGTGGGCAGGTTGCTGGCGGAACTCTCAAAGCGAAGACCCGGGAAGTAGATCGCCACGCGGTTGGCCGCTTCGGCCAGGAACAGGTTTCCGAAACGATCCAGCGCCACGCCCAGCGGCGCCCGTGAGCCAATGGCCGCATCCGGCACCGGATTGACGATCAGCGTGTTGAATCGGGGATAGCGGAGCGCCCGGTTTCCGGTGGTATCAGCGGCCCAGATCTCGCCGGTGACCAAACTCACGAAGACGCCGTGGGGGCTCCCCAGTCCGGTCAGGGAAAGTGCCGGAGTGGCGTCATTAAACGCGGCGGGGGCACGGTCGAAAATGACAATCCGTCCCTTACCGGCGTCGGCCACATAGAGCCGGTCGTCCGAATCGACGGCGAGGCCCCGAGGGCTGATGAAGCGCGAATTGTTCTCCACGGAACTGGTGGTGGTGATAAAGTCCGGCTGCCCGAACACGATGCCGGCCGCTTGGCCATTGACGAAATCGGCTCCGGCGGGCTTGCGGAACAGCAGCACGCGGTTGTGGCTGGCATCGGAGACCACCAGGGAGCCATCACCGGTGAAGGCCAGGCCAAACGGGGCCGACATGTTGCGGGAACTGGCGTCGGTGATCTTGATGCCAAAGTTCTGCTGGCCCAGCACCAGGTTCGCGCGATAAGCGGCGTTGGCGGCGGGAATGTTGTCAAACGGTTTGGCGAAGCGCAGAATGCGACCATTGCCCGTGTCCGCCACCCAAAGATTGCCATCCGCATCCACAGCTACTCCTGCGGGACGGAAAAGCCCTTGGTCGCTGACGACATTGCCATCATTGCCGGGCTGGTTAACCAGGGAGCGGAAGAAGCCGATCTGGCCAATCACGATCTCGGCAGTGTCGCCATTCTTGAAGGCCCGGGCATCGCGGAAGCCCAGCACACGATTGTTCAGCGGGTCGGCCACATAGAGCCGGTTGCCGTCGAAAGCCAGGCCTGCCCCTGTGCTGAACTGCGCACTGACACCGCTGATGGTCGAGAAGCCCGAATGGAAGAAGAACTCGCGTCCTTCGATGAGATTGACGCCGTCGTAGTTGAACGCCAGCTGTCCCCAAACCTGGAGTGGGTTCCGGAAGGAAGGCCCGCCGCCTATCCGCAGCAAGCGGTTGTTGCCGGAGTCAGCCACCAAGAGTTCGTCACCAGTCGCATTGAGAGCCAATCCGATCGGCGCGTTAAACGTGAGGCCGCTGGCTTCCGGCTGGCCACCGTCGGCCCGTGAACCGGAGAACTCGGTCTGCCCAAAGACCGACGTTGCGGCCGGCGAGAACTGGGTGCCTTCGAGTGGCCATTGTTCAAAAGGCGAGAAGCGCAGAATACGGTGGTTGGAAGTATCCGCCACATAAATATTGCCGCCGGCAATGGCAATGCCTTCCGCCGAGGAGATGCCACTGGTGGAAGTAACTCCAATGCTGATGTTGTTGACTGGTGTGGCCGGAGGCGCAGGCTGACCGCCGCCCGTGACGACGACGCCCATGATCCGGGTAGCCGGTGCTCCACTGGCGCTTCCAGGGGCATACACCACCACGCGCGCCAACGAATCGGAGACGTAGATGCGGCCGTTGAGGTCCGCGGCGAGGCCCGAGGGCGCATTCAGCCCGGACTTCACAATGCGATTGGCACCGTTGATCGCCAACGCGGCGCGAGCGGTAAAGTCGGCTTGTCCAAGGACGGTATCGGCCGACGGGCCGAAGGGCTTGGAGGTAATCGCGGCGTTGGGAAACCGCAGTACCCGATTGTTGCCGGGGTCGGCAACCCAGACATTCTGCTGGAAATCAAGCACCACCGAGGCCCGGAAAAACGACGCACCAGACGTAAAGGACACCCCCGCATCGTTCGGCGTCGGCTGGCCGCCGTTGGCCAAACGCGACGTGAGGTTCACCTGCCCAATCACTGCGTCCGGCAGCGCCGGTTCCCCCTCGGGTTGACTGAGCGGCCGCGGAAAGCGCAGCAGGCGGTTGTTACCGGAATCGACCACCCACAGGTTGCCATTGCGGTCGACGGTTAAGCCCGTTGGAAACGAGAACCCGGAAGAAAGCGTTGTCCCCGGACCCTGGGCGGTGGTGGAGGTAAAGTCACGCTGGCCAATCACCAGGTCGGCTCTGGTTCCGTTGCGGCCATTGGTCGCGTCCCGCCACACCAACACCCGGTGATTGCCGGTATCGGCCACATACAGGATGGGCGGACTGGCGGAGGTGTCCAGGGCGACTCCGTTGGGGCTGCTAAACTCTCGTCCTTCCACCAGATTGGGAGCGGCACTGGTGTTGCTGGGCCGCAGACCTCCCAGCACCCGGGAGGGGCTCCCGTTCAAATTGGCCTGGGCCCAAGCCGGGGAAATTGTACTGGCTGCCAGGACGCAGAAAGAGACTATCTTAATTTTTTGCATGAGTTTATGCTTCGCACGGACGCGGAGGTGCGCTTGCTTTACAGATAGCATGCAACGGGCAGTCGAGTCCATGCTCGACAGATCGCCCGTTGGGAGCGCTTCTTTAAGTTAGACGCTGCGAACGTCCGGCATGGGGTACGCCCATCGGCCCTGAAAGATATCCGCAAACAGATCGAGTACCGGCTGGTGCACCAGGGTATTGGTGGCCAGCAGCGTGGGCAGGCGCAGGTGATGCTCTTCGCCCTTCATCCCGGTCACCTGCCCGCCAGCCTCTCGAATCAACAGAATCCCGGCGGCCATGTCCCACGGGTTGAGGCCGAACTCCCAAAATGCATCCAGGCGCCCGGAGGCCACATAGGCCAAATCAATGGCGGCCGCACCGGCCCGGCGGACGCCATGGCTCAGCATCGCCAGTTGATAGTAGAAATGTACGTTGACGTTCTGGTGCCGGCGGCGGCTGGGGAAGCCGGTGGCGACGAGGCAATCTTCAATCCGGGAGGCCTTGGACACCGCCAACCGCGTGCCATTCAACCACGCCCCGCCGCCCTTCTCGGCTGAGAACATCTCGTTGCGGGTGGGATCCAGCACGACGCCTGCGATCACCTCGCCCTTGTACTCCAGCGCCAGCGTGACATTGTAGACCGGAAAGCCATGCGCAAAATTGGTAGTGCCATCCACCGGATCGACGTACCAACGGTAGTCGCCGGAAACGTTCTGGCCGCCGCCTTCTTCACCCACCACGGAATGATCGGGAAAATGTTGCAGTAGCCGCTCGACGATGAGGGCCTCTGAGGCGCGGTCGGCCGCGGTGACCAGATCAAAATCACCCTTCAGCTCAAAGCCGACTTTGCGGGCCGCAAAATCCTGGACCAAGGCGCCGGCTTCCCGCGCGATCTCAATTGCCGTCTCAACGTAAGAAGCCACGAATTTACTTTTCGCCCGTTTCGTATAGATATTTGATGTCGTGTTTGAAGACAAACAGATTGGGTTGGCCCGTCCGGGTTAACCGGAGAAAGGTATCGTCGAAAAACTCCACCTGCCCCTGGAGCACTTCATTGGAGGCCAGCCGAATCGAGACTGGCACCTGGGACTCCACCAACTGGCGCAAGTAAGCCACTTCGGCAAAGGTCTGTTCGGGTGCTCGGGTTTTGGACTTGCCCATGATGCGCGCCTAGCGTGACTCCCCATAGTAGCCACTACGGGTGTAAACCTGCAATTTGCGCGGTGCGGCGTCCACCTGCACACGGACCGGATGGAAAGCGGGCCCGCCAGCGGGCAGATTTCTGGGGTAATAGGCCAGCAGATACTGCGTCCGCAGTTCGGCCAGGATCGTCGAGAACGCCTGGTCCAGACTTTCCCCCAACGCCGCTTCCAGCACACGTCCGCCGGTACCCTGGGCGAGCGAGGTAAGCGCATTCTCACCGCCCACGTTACGCCCGGCGTCGCTAGAAATCGGCTTCACCACAATCGGATAGATCACCGCTTCCGCCCGGTGCGCGGCCTGCAGGGCGTCCCGGAACGTATAGCTGGAAGTGGTATCTCCGCCATCGGTGATGATCACGATCACCTTGCGCCCGTCGCGCGTCCGCAGATCGTGGGCCGCGAAATGAATGGCGTCGTAGACCGACGTGCCGGCTTCACCCTTCAGTCGCTTCAGTCCGTTCTCCAGCCGGTCCTGACGGCGGGTGAAGGCCGCCAATTGAATGGTCTCGTAGTTGAACGAATACAATGCGGCCGCATCGTCCGGGTTTCCATCCCGCAGCAGCGATCGCAGAAAGGTCTTCACGGAAGCCACTTCCTGCGTCAGACTGATCGCCGTGGAGCCGCTGGCGTCAATCAACAGCGACACCGACAACGGAAGAGCCGTGGAGCGCTCAAAGACCGCGATCTCCTGTTCAACGCCCGAATCAAAAATGCGGAACTGCTTGGGCTCCAGCCCGCCCACCAGGGCTCCGGCTTCGTCCTTGACGCTGGCCAGCAAACGCACCAGCCGGACATCGACCCGGATCTGCGAGGCCAGCGGTGAGACGGCCAGCAGCGCGACCAGAACGAAAGGCTTCACGACGGCGTTGCAGTACCCGAGGCACGCACGACGGCGTCATCCCATTCGCCGTCCACCCACACTTCGCCATCGACAAAGTGTTCCTTTTTCCAGATCGGTACCAGCTTCTTCAAGCGGTTGATCCCTTCCAGGGCCGCGTCAAACGACGGACGGCGGTGCGGAGCGGTGACGCTGATTAAGACGGATGCCTCGCCAATCTCCATCCGGCCCAGACGGTGGACCATCGCGATGCGCCCGATGGCGTGCTGAGCAGCGATCTCGCGGCCCAATTCGGCCATCATCTTGACGGCCATCGCTTCATAGCATTCGTAGTCCAGAAACTTCGTGGCGCGGCCTTTGGTGTTGTTGCGCACGACACCTTCAAACGCGCAAATCGCACCATCGGTGCCAGCAAGCAGGCGGCGATTAACAGACTGCACATCAATGGGGACGCGCGTCAGCGCAAAGAAGTTGCCCTTCTCGTCCTCAATCAGATGCGTGTAGGGCGAATCGGCGGTGCCACCAGAGACGGGCGGCAGAAACGCCACTTCGTCGCCATGTTCCAGCCGGGTCTCCAGCGGGGCAAAGCTCTGATTGCGGGCCAGAACAATGGAGTTGGCCAAGCCGGTCAATTTGGGGAAGCGGGCAGCGTACTGGTCAAACAGCGTCCGCAGCGTGCCTTCCTCCATCTGCACGGTGTCTTCGGCACAGCCGACAATGTCTCGCAGGAGACCAAAGAAAAGGACGCGCACGGTCACAGCTCTATTGTGACATTGCGGGGCGAGGACATTGCGACGCTAGGCGGGCGTCGGGGCGTCCGTGTCGATCAGACCCGCCACTCGCAGGCCTTCCCAAAACTCCGGCGCGATGGGCGTCCTTAGCCACTGGAGGCACCCTTCAGCCTGGCCGGGCGAGTTGTAGCCGGGGATAACGGAGGCGACAGCCGGGTGCGCCAGAACGAACTGCAAAGCGGCTGCGGGAAGAGGTACCTGGTGAGCCGCACAGACGGCCTCCAACCGGGCGGTCTTCTCCACCATCTCGGGCGGCGCGGCGGCGTAGTCGTAGGTTGCGGGCCGGGATGAACCAGACACCAGCAGCCCGGAGGCGAACGGCGCGCCGATGATGACGGAGACGCCGCGTTGGCGGCACAGGTCAATCTCCTGCAAACCCTCCTGGCTGAGCAGGGTGTAGGGCATGGCGACGATGAAGTAGTCCAGCTCAAACCGTTCCAGGAACTTGGGGATCAAGCCCGTGCGATTGATGCCCGCGCCAATGGCCACGGTGTCCCCAGCGGCGGCCAGTTCGCGCAAGGCGCGGTAGCCGCCGCCCTGGTCCAGTTGATCAAAGCGCGCATAGACCGCTTCCCAGGTCTCGTGATAGAGCAGATCCAGGTCATGGATCGCCAGCGCGTGTACCTTGGGCATCCCCAACCGCTGCAGGCTATCTTCGAAGGAACGCATGATGCCCGCGTAGGTGTAATCAAAGTTGACGCCGAAGGGCAGGCCACCCTTCCACCGCTGCGACGGTTGCAGCGAGCCGCCACGGGTGAGCACGCGGCCGACTTTAGTGGCGACGACCACGTCGGCTTTTCCCCGCAGACCAAAACCCGTCCGCAGTTCGCTCTTGCCGGTGCCGTACCAGGGGGCGGTATCGAAAAAGCGAATGCCCCCCGCGTAGGCCGCGTCGATGGCGTCGATGGCTTGGGCGTCGGGCAGCACCTCAAACAAGTCGCCCAGTGGGGCACAGCCCATCCCGAGACGAGTGACTTCCAGGGCGGTGCGACCGATACGGTGGGTTTTCAGAGGCGCGTTCACGCTCTCCATTCTGCCAGCTTGACGGCCGCGGTGGCAGCGCTAGGCGAAGGCCTGGCGCACCTTTTTGAGGAAGGCCGTCACCACTTGCTTCGGGTCGCCTTCACCCAAAGCCTCAATCGGCGTGAAGCCGCGGTAGCCCACGCGGTCGATGATCTGGCGGAGGCGAGGGAGATCAATCTCCGCTTTGCGCGTGCCGTACCAGACATGCTCCTTGATTTGCCAGTTGCTGGCATAGGGCAGCAGCTTCTCGATCTCGGCGTAGGGGTCGCCTTGGCGCAGGCTGCCGACGTCGAGGATGACGCTGAACCAGTCGGAGTTGACGGCGCGGACCACACGAATCGTCTCGTCGGCTGTCTTCAGGAAGTCGTCGTGGTGTTGCAGGCCAATCAGCACGCCGTGTTGGCGGCCATAATCGGCACACTCTTCAAAGGCCGGGATCATCCACTTCAGCACCTGGTCCGCCGTGTAGCCCTTGGGCAGTTCTCGCCCGGAAAAGACACGCACCATGGACCCGCCCATCTTGGCGGCGGCATCCACCCACTCCTTCACCAGCTGGATGTGGCCCCGGCGGCTGGACGGGTCAGTCAGCGCAAAGTCGTTACGGACACCGGTGCCGCTGATGGTGACGCCATTCAGAAATGCGTGGCGCTTCACGCCATAAAGGTAATCGTCCTTCGGCACGTTCGGATAGCCGGGAAAGTAGTAACCGGTGAGATCCACGCCGTCGATCGCTTCCGCAGCGCAGTAATCAAGCACGTCGTGCACCGTCATCTGCCCGGCCATCAGCGCCTTGTTGAACGAATACGCATTCAGGCCGATGCGGAGATGCGTGCCGGACTGGCGCTGCACGGCCCGGTTCAAGCTGCCGGGTGGGTTAGCCGCAAGAGCGGCCATAGGAGCACCCAGCGCAGCGGTTAGCAAATGACGGCGGTTGAGAGTGGAAGACATTTAGAGCAGTACTTCTTTCAGGACTCGTGCGGGCGTGACGCCCACCAGCGATTCATCACGGCCTTCATGGAAGAACGTGTTCTTCAGATAGTCAATGCCCAGCAGATGCTGGATCGTGGCGTGGATATCGGCGTGGCCCACGCGATGTTCCGCGACGGCCGCGTAACCCAACTCATCCGTCTGGCCAAAGTCGAAGCCCCGCTTGACGCCCGCGCCCGCCATCCACATGTTGAAGCCGTAGGGATTGTGATCGCGCCCCGGTGCCGCGGTGGCAGCTTCAATCGTGGGCAGACGGCCAAATTCGCCGGACCAGACGACGAGCGTATCCTTCAACATGCCGCGCTGGTCCAGATCCGCCAGCAGGGCAGCGGTGCCTTGATCAACGTACTGGCAGAGGCCTGGTAGTTGTCCGGCGATGTTGCTATGTGTGTCCCAATTGCCGCCACCGCCCGCATAGATCTGGACAAAGCGGACGCCGCTTTCCACCAGCCGCCGCGCCATCAGGCAAAGCTTGCCGTACTGGCCGGAGACCTTCTCGTCGACGCCATACAGTTTGCGGGTGGCCTCGGACTCCTGCGAGAGATCGGCCACGCGCAGTGCTTCCAGTTGCATCCGCGCGGCCAGTTCATAGTTGGCGATGCGTGCTTCCAGATCCTGGTCCAGGGGATACTTGGCCTTCTGCTCGCGGTTCAACTCCTTCACCATGTCCAGCAGCCGCGCTTGCTGTTCGGCATTGATGTTGTCCGGGCGCTTCAGGTCATAGATGGGCGCTTGCGCATCGGCCCGCATGGAGGTCCCGCTAAACACCGGAGGCAGCCAGGCGGATGAGTGCGCGCGGGCGCCAATGCTGGCCCCTTCGCCCAAAGCGACAAAGCCGGGCAGGTTCTGATTCTCCGTGCCCAGCGCGTAGTTCACCCAGCTGCCCAGGGTCGGAAAGCCGGTGAAGCCGCGGCCGGTGACGAAGGTGAACTGGGCGGTGGAATGGTCAATCCGGTCGGTCTGCATGGAGCGGACAAAGCTGACCTTGTCCACCACCTTCTGGAAGTGCGGCAGCAGGTTGGAGATCTCGCGGCCGGACTGTCCGCAACGCGTAAACTCCCACGGGCTGGCCATGATCTGCTGGGAGCCATTCAACGCGCGGCCCTTGATCTCAAACGGCGCGGGCTTGCCGTCATACTTGCGCAGCAGCGGCTTGGGATCGAACATGTCGATGGTGCTGGGGCCACCACCAACATAAAGGAAGATGACGTTCTTGGCCCGGGCAGCAAAGTGCGGCCGGCGCGGGGCCAGGCTGTGGAACTTGGTTTCCGCCGCCTGGGCCATCATCGCGCTGAAGGCTAAGCCGCCGAAGCCCAGCGCCGTTTCCTTTAGCGCTTCACGGCGGGAGAGTTTGTGGTTCATAGCAGCGCAAGTTCCTTCTAGTAGCTATAGAGAAAATCGTTGGCACCCAACATGGCCTGCAGGAAGAGCCGGAGGCCTTCCTTGGGTTCGGCCGCAGTCGAGATCGACCGCTTGGCAATAGCCAGTTCGCGGTCGCTGGGGGGACGCGTATACGCGGCTTCAAAAGCCCGTCGGATGGCCGCCTCCGCATCGCCCTGGCTTTGCTCCCACACCTGATCGGCGAACGCTTTCGTGGTGCGCTGCGTCAGCGGGCCATTCATGAACGCGAGAGACTGAGACGGCAGCGCCGAACGGAAGCGCTGCGTTTGATTGTCCGCCGTCATCGTAGGCGCATCAAAGGCATGCAGAAACGCCACCGGACGGGTCCGCATCTGGGCAATGTAGATGCTGCGGCGGTTCGGGTTGCCCTTAGCGGCATCTTCCACCCACTGACCATCAGTACCGCGCTTGATCGGCTCCTGGCGGCCCAGCCGCTTGTCACTCAACAGGCCGCTCACCAGCAGCATCGAATCGCGAATGGCTTCGGCCTCCAGGCGCAGCGGCGGCTTGCGCCACAGCAGCTTGGCGGAAGGGTCCGCCGCCAGATACTCCGGCACCTCGGTGGAAGCTTGGCGGTAGGCCTGCGACATCACAATCTGTTTGGTCAGGCGCTTCAAATCCCAACCGGTCTCCTGAAACTCCACCGCCAGCGTGTCGAGCAACTCCGGATGCGTCGGCTTGTCGCCCTGGACACCGAAATCATCTACCGACCGGACCAGGCCTTCGCCAAAATGGAACTGCCAGACGCGGTTGACAAACACCCGCGCCACCAGCGGATTCTCCGGCGCCACCATCCACTGGGCCAGCGTCAACCGGCGTCCAGTGTGGTTCCAATCCGGGTG
>JBIKMK010000016.1:0-16556 GCA_044359315.1 Bryobacteraceae bacterium
CTGGCCACCGGGCACCACGCCCGGCACCAGCGCCACCAGCGAGAAGACATTGCGGCCATTCAAAGGCATCTCCAGCACTTTGCGGGCTTCGACCACTTGCCCCAATGAAGCATTCTCCGTTTGCAGCAGCGGGGACGCCGCCGAGACTTCCACCGTTTGCGTCACATCGCCGACCTGCATCGCGAAATCCAGGCGGACAGTGCTTTGCACTTCCACCGTGATTGGCTCGCGGACATAGCGGCGGAAGCCCGCTTTCTCCAGCTCCAGCTTGTATTGTCCAGGAGGAAGATTGACGAACTGATAGCTGCCGCCCGCATCGGTTTGTGAGCTGCGGCGGTCGCCCGTGGCCAGATTGATCAGGGAAGCCTTGGCGTCCACCATCGACCCGCCGGAAGCATCGGTGACGGTGCCGACCACCGTTCCAAAGAACGTCTGCGCGGTCACGGCCGCAAGAGAAACTAGCAGCGCGGCTAGACAAACAAGCAACTTCTTCATGGGTTGGCTCAACTCCTCCTTGGAGTTGCCCGACAGTCTATCGCATCCCCCGGCAACGCGCAAATGCAATACGTGAGAGTGCAGTACCTGACAGTGCAGCTGATGGCTATTCCGGCTTGCGGGCATCGGCCCAGGGAGGTGCCGGCAGCACTTCTTCCAGCGTGTCCGCCAGGATGAAGTTATCGAAATAGATCGAGTCCACCGAAGGCCGGTGCGGACTGCGATGGATGCCGGGCTGGCAGAAGTAGACCGTCTCGGCACCCTTGGTCTTCAGGTTGCGGTCCAGCACCAGTTGCCCATCAAACCAGAGCCGAACATGGCCGCGATCCTTGTCCTCTGACCAATGGATGTGCATGGCCAGCCGGTGCCATTGGCGCAGCGCGAAGTCCGCCATCCACTCCGTGCCATTGCGGCCCAGGTTGCCGGTACCATAGGAGATTTGCGCGCCGCCGCCGGGCTTGGGTTCCAGCCACCACGTCATGACGTTGTTCCAGCGCGGCGGCGGCGTGCCTTCCCAGTAGAAAAAGTTGTCGCGATCCTGCGGCGCTTCGGCCATGTAGAGGCCGAACGACATGTACGTGTCAGAACCTTCCGCCACCGTCACCTTCGGCCCGCCCACCTGCACCCGCAACTGCTGAGCGTTGAACACATCATCCTCATGGATGGTGAACTTGGCGGCATACTTGCCTTCCTGCACAATGTCGCTCACCACCTGGATGTTGCGTGGCGTGGCGTTCTGGCCACGCGTTCCGGTGGCCGCCCATTCGCTTAAGTCGCCGGTTTCAAAGTTGGCCTTGAACAGGATGCGGGCGGTCGCCGGCGGCATGGCGAGCAAGCCGGTCAACACGGTGGCGATCACAAGACGTGGCGGCATGATCTTCCTTACTGCTTGGCCAACTGCGGGATCAGCCCGGCCTCGCGCTTGCGCTTCAGCTTTTCCGGGATGTGGAGAATGTCGGCCAGCTCCTGCCCCTGCCGCATCTCACGGATGATCCGCTTTTCAGCGGCCACAATTTCCAGCGCCCGCGCCGTGGCCGCTTCCAGTTGCGCCGCCGGGATCACCACCACGCCATCCTCATCACCCACTAGCCAGTCCCCAGGCTGCACCACCGTGCCCGCACAAGCCACCGCGATGCCTAACTCGCCGGGGTACTCCGCGCCGCCCGCGTTGGGGACAATCGACAGCGCAAACACCGGCAGCGGGCTGCCCGCGATGGCGTGGCTATCGCGCAACGCTCCGTTGATCACGACACCGGCCAAACCCTTGCGATAAGCCGCTTCGGTGGTGATCTCGCCCCACAGCGCCGTGTTGCGTTCGCCGCCGCCGTCGATCACCAGCACGTGCCCGGCCGGACAGGCGGCTAGCGCTGGCGTCACCATCAGGATGTCCGCCGGATGCACGCGCACCGTAAACGCCGGACCCGCCATTTTGGCTTGCGCCGAGCGAGGCCGCATCTCATGCTGCATCGCGCCGGTCTTGCCCAGCGCATCCGACAGCGTCGCCGAACCAATCTTGATCAGCTGCTTGGGCTTTATGGGCATAGCATCACCTGCGCCGGATTGATGGCCTGAAACTTGCCTTTGTGCGCGGTGATCTCAAACGCGCGCGGCACTTGATCCAGGCCTTCCAGAATATGCGTGATCGTCGGCTTCACCCGCACCCGGCCGGAGGCCACCAGGCTGACAGTGTGCTCCAGATGCTCAAACGTGCTGATGTCGGGGAACAGGTAGCGCAGGCTGCGTTCGCGCATCAGGTCGATGTCCACTTCAAACGGCGCGCCAAACCAGGAGACGCCAATAATCTTGCCGCCGGACCGGACCGCATCCACCGCTTGCGTAACGCTCCGCGTGCCCGCCATGCCCTGCTGCGGGCTGCCTCCGGCGCACTCGAACACGATGTCGACGCCATTGCCACCGGTGGCTTCACGAATCGCCTCCACCGGATCGATGTTGCGAGCATTGATGGCCACATCAGCACCCAGCTCCAGCGACATCGCGCAGGCTTCGTCGCGCACATCCACCGTGATGATGCGGCCCGCGCCGCTTACCCGCGCCACTTGCAGACATTCCAGGCCCATGCTGCCCTGCCCAAAGATCGCCACCGAATTGCCGATGCCGATCTGCGCAGTCTCGACCGCCGCCACGCTATCGCTCAACGATTGCAGGCACGCGGCTTCGCTGTTCGAGATCCGGTCATCCACCTTCACCAGCGCAATCTCGGGCAGAATGGCAAACTCCGCAAAGCAGCCCGGCAGTTGAAAGCCGATGATCGGCCCTTTGCGGCACAAGTGCCCGCGGCCGGAGGTGCACAGCGGGCAGATCTCACACGGCAGCTTGGCCCGGGCCGCCACGCGGTCGCCGACACGCACGCGGGTGACGCCTTCGCCCACTTCGACGACGCGCACGCAGAACTCGTGGCCAAACAACTGCACCGGCGCTTCGGTCTCCAGGCGCTTCTTGATCCGGTCATAGGCCAGCGTCCGGATACCCGCCGCCAGTTGCGCCTCCGTGACGCTAGGCTGGACGCACAGCACCTCCACCAGCACATGCCGCGCCTTCAGCTCCGGCATCGGAACGTCGTCCAGCCGCATATCGCCAAATCCGTAGAACCGCCAAGCCTTCATTCCCAGCCTCCTTGGCCTAAACCAAAATCTCTTTGACCACTCGCGCGGGATACTGGTCCGTCAGCCGGTCTTTCAGCCCTTCGCGATCAAACACCAGCTCGCGGGCATTCAAGCCCGCCAGATGCAGCATCGTGGCGTGCATGTCGTGCACGCTCACCCGATTCTCCACCGCCTTGTGCCCCAGTTCATCCGTGGCACCATAAGCAAGCCCGCGCTTCACGCCTCCACCCGCCAGCCACATCGTGAACCCGGCCGGACCATGGTCTCGGCCCGTCACCGTGTTCTCGCGCGATTGCGACACCGGCATGCGGCCGAACTCGCCGCCCCACATCACCAGCGTGCTATCGAGCAGCCCCATGCGCTTCAAATCCTTGATCAGCGCCGCCACCGGCTTGTCGGTCTTGCCGCAGGCATAGCGGAGGCCGGTCTCCAGGTCCGAGTGGTTGTCCCAGATCTGCCCCTCGATGTAGAGCTGCACAAAGCGCACCCCACGCTCCACCAACCTCCGCGCCATCAGACAGCGCTTGCCGTAGGATTGCGTCGCCGGATTGTTGAGGCCATACATCTCGCGCGTGGCCTCGCTTTCCTGCGAGAGATCCAAGGCGTCGGTGGCGGTCACTTGCATCCGCGCGGCTAGTTCGTAGCTGGCGATGCGGGCGTCAAGATCCGGCTGATGGCTCCGCTTGACGCGGTGTGCGTCATCCAACTGCCTCAGCAATTTCCGGCGCGCTTCCGCCACCGGTTCGGGCGTGCCGGCAGGCGTCTTCAAGTTCAGCAGTGGCGAACCCTCCGAACGGAACCGCGTCCCCTGATAGACCGGCGGCAGCCATCCGGCCTGCCAGTTCTGGATGCCATTGATCGGCAAACCCTTCGGGTCATCCAGCACGACATACGCAGGCAGATTGCGGTTCTCACTGCCCAGCCCATAGGCGAACCAGGAGCCGAGCGCAGGCCGCCCGGGGATCGTGCGGCCGGTCTGCATCAGGTAGATGCTCGGTTCATGGTTGAAGTGTTCGCCGAACATCGACCGCACCAGCGTGACGTCGTCCACCACTTCACCCAGGCCCGGCAGCAGCTCCGACAGCTCAATGCCGGACTTCCCGTAGCGCTGAAAACGGAAGGGCGAAGGCAGGATGCCGCCCGCTTGATCGGTGAATTCGATCTGCGAAGCCAGGTCACGCGGCGGCGCGGAACCGGCAAACTTGGTGAGCGCCGGCTTGGGGTCAAACAGATCCACCTGGCTGGGCCCGCCATTCATGAACAGATGGATCACGGACTTGGCTTTGGCCGGAAAGTGCGGGGCTCGCGGTGCCAGGTCATACACCCGGCCCTGCTCCGCGCCATAGAGATCCCGGCTCAGCAGAGAGGCCAGAGCAGCGCCCTGCAGTCCATCCCCAAACCGCGAAAAGAAGCCGCGGCGCGAAAGCTCAACGCGGCCGCAGGGAGGCAGATCAAGCCGGTTAGTCGACATAGGAAAACTCCGCCGAATTCAGCAGGACGTGGACAAAGTCACCCAACGCCATCCAGGCCGCTGTCGCCGTCTGCGGCGCCGCGTCATGGCGCGCGGCCAGTTCCGCCCGCCACCGGTCGGCAAACCCGCTGATCGCCGCCACACCCGCCGCTATCTCCGCGGCGGTGGCGGCGCGCGCCAGCACTCGGGCATAGGCAGCCTCCACTTGTCGTGCGGGCGTGGTGCCGGGCTCGTCCATCAGACGTCCGGCCAGATAGCGGGCATGGCCTAGCGTGTCCGCGCCGTTCATCAATGTCAGAGCCTGCGTGGGCACAGTGGACTTCGGCCGCTCGACGCAATTGGGCGACATCGGCGGCGTATCGAACACCTCCAGCATGGTCACCGGACTGCGCCGCCGCTGCAACACATAGACTGCCCGGCGCCACTGGCCTTCGTAACCCTTGGGCACCACCTCACCATCCGGCCGCACTTCGATCGGCGCGGGACGGCCACCCAAGGTAGCATCCAGCTGGCCCGTCACCGCCAGGATCGAATCATGCAGCGCATCCGCATCCAGCCGCTGCAAGGGCATGCGGGACAGCAGCAGGTTGGCGGGATCACGCTCGGCCGCAGCGGCACTCACCTGCGAGCTCTGCCGCCACGCTTGCGAGGTCAGGATCAGGCGCTGGATCGACTTCAAGCTCCAGCCCTTGGCCACCAACTCGGTCGCCAGCCAGTCCAGTAGTTCCGAGTGGCTGGGCTTGGTGCCCGCGCGCCCAAAGTTGGCCGGGTTTGAAACCAGGCCATGGCCGAACTGGTGCATCCAGATCCGGTTCACGATCACCCGCGCCGTCAACGGATGGTTGGGCTGCGTCATCCATTCCGCCAGCGCCAATCGCCGGCCGCCGGAAGCGCCCGCAGCGGGTGTGCGATATGGCTTCAGGCCCGTGGAAAGCACCGTCGGCACGCCCGGCTCCACCGGCTCCGCTGGTGACAGCGCATCGCCCCGCCGCAGCAAATAAGTGCCCGATGGTTCCCCACCCATCTCATACAGCGCCCTTACCTGCGGCTTCTCCCAGAGCTTCTCTTTGAACGGTGCCAGCTTCTTCTGCGTGGCCGCGGCTTCAGCTTTGTACTCCGGGAAGCGCGCCGTCAGATCTTCCGTCTTCACCGTCAACGTGGCCGAGAACTTGTCGGCCAGATACTTCTGCACGGCCGTCCGCTGGGGCGCCTCGATGGTCAGCAGAGCGCGCACATCGGCCCGCACGCCTTCCGGCAACGCGGCTATGCGCTCTTCGAGTAACTGCGCGCGGAACACCGCCTCGCGCGCCTTCAGCTCGCCTTCCAGCTTCTTGATCTCCGCCTCAACAGGAGCGTTGTGCGCCGCCACCTGCTGTTTTTCCGCCTCCACGGCCACGTCCAAATGGCGCTGGGTGGGGATCACCCAATCGTAGGGGTCATAGGCGGTTTGCAGAATCGCGCTCAGGCGGTAATAGTCACGTTGCGGCAATGGGTCGTACTTGTGGTTGTGGCAGCGGGCGCAGTTGATGCTCAGGCCCAGCACGGCGGAGCCAAACACCTCAATTTGATCGGCCAGCACATTCATCCGCTCCGGCAGAAAGCTCTGCGCCGGGGAGTAAGTGCCATCCGCCGCCATGCGCCAGAACCCAGTGGCGACCAGCTTTTCCAGCGTCTCCGGCGTCACCGGCTGGCCGTTCTGATAGGTCACCATCTCATCACCTGCCAGCTGTTCGGCCAGGAACCGGTCGTACGGTTTGTCCGAATTCAACGACCGGATGACATAGTCGCGATAGCGCCAGGCATGCGGGCGGATATCATCGGAATCCACCTTGCCTTCGGAATCGGAATAACCCACGGCATCCAGCCAATACCGGCCCCAGCGTTCGCCATAGTGCGGCGAAGCCAGCACCCGCTCCACTTGCCGCTCCCAGGCCCCGGGCCGCCGGTCATTCAGAAACGCGGCCATCTCGGCCGGCGTGGGCGGCAGACCCAGCATGGCGATCGACAGGCGTCGCAGCAGCGTCGCACGGTCCGCCTCAGGCGAGAACCCGAGCTTCTTCGCGGCCAGCTTTTCCAGCAGAAACGCGTCGATAGGATTGGCTGGCCGCGTCCCGGGAACTTGCGGCACCACCGGCCGTCGCGGCGGCTGGAAGGACCAGAACTGCCGGTCCTGTTCGGTCACCAGCCCCTGCCCCGCATCCGGTGGCGTGGCCTGATCGGGCGGGCCCCCCGCCGCGATCCATTGCTTCAAAACCTCCAGCTCCGCCTCACTGGCCGGGCGGACCGAGTTCGAGAACAGCAGCTTGGGCGGCGGCATCTCCCCGGCCGCGACACGCTTGACGATCAGGCTCTCTTCCGGCTTGCCCGGGATAAAGGCCGGGCCGGACTTGCCACCTTTGGCGCGGCTGGCCCGCGTCCGCAAATCCAGCCCGCCCTCCTGCTTGCGCTTGCCATGGCAGACCACGCAACGCATCTGGAAGATAGCCAGGACATCGCGTTCCGTGGCCCGCGGCCCATGCGCAGCGGCCTTCAACTCTGGCCCCTGGTCCACCCAGTTGCGAATCGCCTGGATCTCCGCGTCCGTCAACTTGGGCTCACCGGGCGGCATGCTGCGGGAGGCCACCTTGGCCACCAACAGACTGCTGCCCGAATCCCCGGCCACCACCGCCGCCCCGGAGCGTCCACCTTTCACGACCGCCGCCACCGTACTCAAGTCCAGCCCCGCCTGCGCCGCTGGTCCGGTATGGCAGCCCAAGCAGCGCTGCTGAAACACCGGCAGCACGGAAGCCGCAAAACTGGGCTCCGCCGCCTGCACCGGCCAAGCCACTGCGGCGAGCCCGAGCGCGAGATACGTGAGATGAGGTTTGGCGGCCACGGAAGAATCTCCGAGGGAAGTTTATCTCATCGCCGCGCGGACGGCCCGGCTATCGAGGTCACCACCATCCACGTCACCGCGCTCACTCATCGCCCGAAGTACCGCGGAGTTTCTTAGAAGTGGACCGCTGCGCTTTGTCGGCCAGGCGCCGCATTTTCGAGCCCTTGGTCGGCCGGCTGGGGCGGCGTGTTTTGGGGACAATGGCAGCCCGCTCCAGTAACTCGGCCAGCCGGGCGTGCACTTCAGCCCGGTTCGCTTCCTGCGTGCGATGCTCGCGGGCAGTGAGGATAAGTATGCCGTCCTGGGTGACACGTTTGCCCGCCAGTGCATTCAGGCGGCGCCGAACGTCTTCGGGCAGCGAGGGTGAGTTTGCGAGATCAAAGCGAAGCTCAACGGCAGTCGAGACCTTGTTGACATTCTGGCCGCCCGGGCCGGAGGCACGAATGAAGGAGAGCGTAATCTCGGAATCCGGGATGAGCGGTACCACAAGATGATCTCAGCACAATCTCCAGACCGGCCGCCGCACGGCTGACCCACCTAAGGCGCAGGCCGTGGGGGCAACGGATTCCCAAGCCAGCGAGTGAGCGGATGGCCCGCGATACAGTACTTCCCATACTTGATCCAAAGATAGTTCTATGGGATAGCTTTTCGAGTGCAAACCGTCCCCCAAAGCCCAAAGAGGGCAAAAGGTAGTGTCATCTGGTCAACCGTTGGGCTGGTGGCTGGACTGGTGTTGGGCATCACGTCTCACTCCACGAAGATCCCGGTGATTGAAGCGCTGGCGCCATGGATTGGGGCCGCCGGCGACCTGTGGGTGAACATTCTCACCGGGCTGGTATTGCCGCTCACGGTGTCGGCGCTTGTGACGGCCGTGACCAGCCAGCGGGACTCGGGGCGGACCGGACGCATGGGGGCCACCGCGATCGCCCTATTCGTGGGCCTGATGCTGGTCTGTTCGCTATTCACGTTGGCCCTGGCACCGCCCATGATCCAATGGTTCCCCCGGGATGCTGCGGTGGGTGAAGCGCTGAAACAGAAGGCACCGCCGGAGACACCGGTCGCGGCTTCGAAATTGAAGGATGTCAGCGGCCCGGCGGATGTGGTGAATACACTTACGTCGAAGAATCTGCTGAAGTCGGCAACGGCCGGCGACCTCTTGCCGGTGCTCCTGATCGCCGTGCTATTTGGAGCGGCGGTGAACCTGACCTCCGACCCGGGGCGGGGATTATTGGTCAGCTTTTTCCAGGCCATCTACAGCGCGTTGATGGTGGTGGTGGGGTGGCTATTTCGGTTCCTGCCCATCGGCGCGTTCTGCCTGTCCTTCACGTTCTCCCACCAGGCGGGCTTGGGAGTGGCGGGAATCCTGGGCCAGTTCGCCTTGATCTCCTGCCTCTTGATGGCCGCCTTCACGCTGGCGCTGTATCCGCTGACCTGTCTGCTGGGCCGCATCTCCCCGATGCGCTTTATTGAAGGCGTAGCCCCGGCGCAGATTGTGGCGCTCACTTCGCGGTCCTCGCTGGCGTCCTTACCGGCCCTCCTGGCAGGGGTGGAAAAGGCCGGTCTCGATCGAAGCGTGGCGGAGTTCTCGTTGCCGTTGGCCGTCTCGGTGTTCAAGCTGAACCGCGGAGTCTCCACTCTGGCAAAAGGTCTGTTTGTCGCCTATCTGTGTGGCCTGACCATTACTCCGGGACAACTGGTGGTCTTCATCGCCACCTATACTTTGGTCAGCTTTACTTCTGCCGGCATCCCGGGCGGCGGCGGTCCAGGACGCAACTCGATTCCTTACCTGACGATCGGTCTTCCGCTGCAAGCCGTATTGATCCTGGAGGCAGTCGATCCTCTCGTGGACATCATGAAGACGGTGATCAACGTCACCAGCGATTTTTCCGCCGCCGTCTTCATGAATCGGATATTTGGCCAGCAGACTGTGGAAGTGGCCGCGCCGGAGCAGATGGCCGCCGCCGAAGCCGAGTAAGGGCACTTTGGGCATTCACGTACCAGCCGGCAATTATCTCAGCCAACTGATCCGCCAGGAGCGTGCACTGGTGCTCCGGTTCCTGTTCGCTTCGCTGGTGAGGGCGGTCTTGACGATGGCCACCATCTGGTTGATGCAGCAGTTTCTGGCTGGCGTGTTGGGCGGACAGCAGGGTTTGGCGCACCGGTTGGCGCGTGAATGGGGCCAGATACCGTCGCTCTGGATCGTGGCCGGACTGCTGGCCACTGGCTATCTGTTGATTTCGGCCGCCACCTACGACAGCCACCTCTCCGAGCAGCGCCTGATTCGGGCCTTGGAACTGGAGGTCATGGACCGGCTGACCGCCCACCTGCTGACGTTGTCCGTGGACTTTTTTGACCGCCATAGCCACGGCGATCTGGTGCATGCCCTGCGGCAGGACGTGATCCGGCTGCGCAACGTGCTGGCCGCCGAGGCGCGCATCATTCTCGAAGCGGCCCAAGCCGCGGGCCTGATCGCGGCGGCGGCATGGATGAGCCCCAAGCTGGCGCTGGTGTCGTTGGTGGGTCTGCCGCTGGCCGCCGCTCCCGTGCTGCGGATGGCCCGGCGGACGCGGCAGCGTTCATTTAACGTCCGGCAAGGCGCTTCACTGATGTACGACGTCATCCTGCAGGTGCTCCGCGGCATCCGCGTCATTAAGGTCTACCGGGCGGAGCGCCGGGAGGCCGAACGGGCCAGCCAGCATGCCCAGCACTTCTTTCAAGCTTCCATCGCCATGACCAGCATGGAAGCCTTCAGCAAAGTGCTGGTGGAAAGCGTGGCCGGCCTCAGCGTGGTGGTGGTGGTGGTCGTGGGTGGCTTTGATGTGATGTCGGGGACGCTGGGTTGGCCGTCGCTGTTGGCCTTCCTGGTCGCCTTACGCGGCGTGCATGGGCCGTTGAACAACCTCAACACGCAGTACCTGGAGGCTCACCGCTATGGCGCGTCACTGGAGCGGATCGACAAGCTGTTCCGGGAGCGCCCCGTGATCGCTAAGCCCGAACATCCCGCCCCCTGGCCTGCTGGCCTGGAAGAGATCCGGTTTGACGGCGTGAGTTTTGGCTACGGCGGCAAGACGGTGCTGGAATCGATCTCCTTCCGGGTGCGGGCCGGCGAGACGATCGGCATTGTGGGGCCGTCGGGCGCGGGCAAGACTACCCTGCTGAGTCTGATGGCGCGGTTCTGTGATCCGGTGAGCGGGCGCATTTCGGTGAATGGCGTGGACCTGCGCGACTACTCGCCCGATGACGTTTGCCAGGCAGTGGCGCTGGTGCCGCAGGAACCTTTCCTGTTTGCCGCCTCGGCGCGGGAGAACATTCTGCTGGGCCGGCCGGAGGCCACGACGGCGGAACTGGAACGCGCGGCGCAGGCAGCGGAAATCCACCATGCGATTGCCGGTTGGCCCGAAGGCTACGACACCGTCATCGGGCTGGCCGGACGCGGTGTATCCGAGGGCCAGTCGCAACGGATCAACATCGCGCGGGCGTTGCTGAAGAATGCCCCCATTTTGCTGCTCGACGAGGCCACTTCCAGCCTGGATTCGATCGCGGAGGCCACGGTACAGCGGGCCATCGATTCGCTGGTGGCGGGCCGGACCACGTTCGTGGTGGCACACCGCCTGTCGACCTTGCGGAACGCCGACCAGATCCTGGTGCTGGACCATGGACGAATGGCGGGCTTCGGCACTCACGCGGAACTGATGGAATCCTGTCCCTTGTACGCCACCATGTGGAGGCCACAAGCTTCCCTGGAACCGCTGGAGGGTGTCCAGTGATCCATTTCTGTGTAGCCTCCGGCAGCTCCGAGTTCGCGGTCGACACCTACGTTTCCAACCGCGGCCGGGCGCTGGCGGGTCTGGTGAGGAAGCACACCTACGATGAGCTGCTGGCTCAGTCCCAGCTGCCGCGTGGCACGTGGATTTTCGCCGCCGTGGATCGGCTGGGCCCCGCTGGACTGGCGATCGCCGCCCGGTTGGCTACCGCTGTCGAGAGCGCCGGTTGCCCGGTGTTGAACCACCCGGGGCGCGTGCTGCGCCGGTACGACCTGCTCTCCCGTCTGCATCAGGAAGGCCGCAGCCGGTTCCGCCTGGAGCGGGCGGCAAACTACTCCGGCACGCTGCGCTTTCCCGTCTTCATCCGGCGTGAGAACCAGCATGAAGTGAGTATCTCAGGGTTGATCTGGTCCCATTCCGCGGTCCGGCGCGCCATTTTGCGGGCCCGGCTGACGGGCTTGCCGTTGGACGACCTGCTGGTGGTGGAGCTGTGTGACCTTTCGCACAACGGTTGGCACCGGAAGTATTCAGCCTGGCGGGTCGGAGACCGGATCATGTGCCGCCATCTGCAATCGAGCCGCCATTGGGTGGTCAAATCCGATTCCGGAGAGAAGGACGAAGCGGCAGCCCACCTGGAATCGCAGTTCATCACCGATAACCCGCACCGCGACCTATTGAAGGAGTACTTCGATTTCGCGAGCATCCAGTATGGCCGCATCGACTACGCCCTCGACGGTGATCGCGTTCAGGTGTGGGAAATCAACACCAACCCCACCATCGGGCCCGGGCCGCGGGTCGCCGACTCAGCCGAGAAGGAAAGCTTCCGGGAGATGATCCGCCCCGCCGTGACGCTCCATCACGAACGCTTTCGCGAGGCCTGGTTTGCACTCGATACTCCTGGAGAGGGTTGTCCGGTAGACGTAGAAATCGAGCCCGCGCTACGGCGGGCCTGGCGCCGGGAAACTGAGCGCGACGAACGCCGCGAACGGCTCATCGACGGCTTCCGGCAGCTGCGCTGGAGCAAGCCCGTGCTCACACTGCGGCGCGGTCTGCTGCGCCTACTGCGCCGGGCGTAGCGGGAATGGAGGGGCTTTTGTGGCCCATCGCCGTAACTCTGGCTGGACTCCCTGGATGCCACGGGCCGCATCGAAACTCAGGCCCTCCCTCACTTCCGGGTCAGTGGGTCCAGAAAGCGATAGAGTTCCTTCGTGGCCGGGTCGTCCGGCTTGCCCAGGTCATCATGCAAGCGGCTATGGTTGCTGTCGGCCTTGCCATACACCGTTGCGGGAACACCGGCGGCCTTCAGCACCGCCCCCAGACGCTCCGCCTGAGCGCGCGTATCCGGGTTGCCGGAAAAATACAGGATCAGGAAAGGCGGGATACCCTTGCCACTGGCGACATGGGTGACGGCCGAGAAGTCGATATGCTTTTCCGGGTCGTTGCCAAACTTCTGACGATGGCCAAAGGTGAACATCTTTCCCCCATAGAGCGCCTGCCGCTGTTCGGCGGTCATGATGATCTTGGGAATGTCATAAGTATCTCCGTCCACCGGGATGCAGCCCTTCAGCACGGTGAAAGGCACGCCCTCCTTCTGCAAGTACCGGGCATCGGTGGCCAGTAGCGCCACCACCTGGGCTCCAGATGAATGCCCGCCCACGAAGATCCGAGCCGGGTCGCCGCCATACCGCGCGATGTTCCGGTGCACCCACCCCAGCGACTTCGCAACGTCGCCCAACAACTCGGCCATCCCCACTTCCGGCAGCAGCCGGTAGTTGGTCGAGACAAACACAAAGCCGCGCTCCGTCAGCACCTTCGGCTTCAGTGCGACATCGCCCTTGTCCCCCGCCTGCCACCCGCCCCCGTGGACCCAGAAAATGACCGGTAACGGCCCCGCAGCAGGCTTCTCCGGCGTGTAGACATCCAGGACATGGCGCGGATGGCCGTTGTCCACATAGCGGATGTTGGGCGACTGCTTCTGGGCAAAAGCACTCCCCACCAAAAGCGGCCCAACGATCAGGAAAACAAATCGGCGATTCATGGCATTAACCTCGGCGGCGACCGCAATTATGACGCACCCGGCCCTCCCACCGTTGGAGCTGGAGCTAGCAGGTTGTCCTATAAGAAAAATGCCCAGTTGGATGTTGTTTGGCCAACTCCCTCTTCTCGGATGAACGACGGTACAATGCCTCCGAATGGCCAAGAATCCGCCACCTCCGCCCGATGAGCCCTCACCTCCAACTGGCGAAATCGTTCTCTACCAAACAGAAGATGGCCGCACACGGGTTGATTGCCGGTTCGTCGACGAAACGCTGTGGTTGAGTCAAGCACTCATCGCGGAGCTATTTCAGAAGGATGTCCGGACCGTCAACGAGCATCTTCTGAACATTTATGCCGAAGGCGAGATCCAAGCTCAGGCAACTATCCGGAAATTCCGGATAGTTCGCCGTGAAGGATCGCGCGACGTCGAACGTGAAATCGAGCACTACAGTCTTGATGCCATTCTAGCGGTCGGCTACCGCGTGCGCTCGGATCGTGGAACACAATTCCGCCGTTGGGCGACGGAGCGCCTGAGCAAATATCTGGTGAAGGGCTTCACCATGGACGACCAGCGGCTAAAGAATCCGCCGGTCCAAGGCTCCGGCGTCCCCGATTATTTTGACGAACTGCTGGAGCGGATTCGCGACATCCGCGCCAGTGAGAAGCGCATGTACTTGCGCGTGCGCGAGATCTTTGCGATGGCCGGCGATTACAACCCTCGGCACGATGAGACCATGGTGTTCTTCCAAGCGATCCAAAACCGGCTACACTTCGCGGCGACCGGCAAGACGGCACCAGAGCTGATTGCCGGTCGGGCCGATCACTCAAAACCCAACATGGGGCTGACTACGTGGAAAGGGGACGTGGTCCGCAAAGTGGACGTCACGGTGGCCAAAAACTACCTCAGCCAAGACGAAATTGGCTGTGTGGAAAAACTTTCGCCCGGAGCGGATGGAGGACGGAGTTCTTGTAGAGTGTCCCGGCACTCCCCATGGAATTGACGTGTGACCACGCCTGACACGATTCACGCATCGAACGGAAATCTCTAGCAAATTTTCCTCTTCTGGGTCCATGAGCGCTGCTGCGGATGTTCAGATCGAGAGGAGTAGACTTGAGTATTGGCGATGGCGACAAAGATCAATCCCAAGACGATATCTGGCCCCTGGACGGCCGGCTTTGCATTGGACGTTCACACCACCGGGAGCACCTTTCTCGGCCACAACGAATACGGACATCCCGTATTCGATACCGGGCGGTCACCCATCGGCGAACTGGTTTACCGCCTCAAGTACCGTGGCGACAAGGATGCACTGCGGGAGATTGTTGACACGGTGGCGGGCTTTCTCTTGGAAACATGGAAGTTGCAGGCCGACATCCTAGTGCCGGTCCCGCCCTCGAATACCGCTAGGCGGAATCAGCCGGTCATGGAAGTCGCCGTCTCCATTAGCGAACGCTGCGGCATTCCACTCTGCGACTCCTGTATCACAAAGGTCAAAAGCACGGCCCAGTTGAAGGACGTTTTCGAGTTGGCCAAGCGGACGGCGCTGCTGCAAGATGCCTTCGCGGTGGATCGAGCAATGACTTCCGAGAAGAAAATCCTCGTGTTAGATGACCTATACCGCTCCGGCGCAACGGCTGGCACGATCAGCCGTCTGCTCGCGTCGGAAGGTGGTGCGAAGGCTGTCTACTTGCTAACCTTGACTCAGACTCGCAGATCCCTATGACCAGCGTTTTCATCGGCGGATCCAGAGCCATTTCTCGGCTGAATCCAATCATCCGCGAGAGGTTGGATGACCTCATGCATCGCGGATGTTTGGTTCTCATTGGCGACGCGAATGGTGCTGACAAGATGGTTCAGCAGTACTTTGCCGACCAGGGGTATAGGGATGTCATCGTCTACTGCATGTCGCGCTTCCGGAACAACGTAGGGGAATGGCCCATCAAGAAGGTCGAGAGCGACAGCAAGACGAAGGATTTCGCCTACTACGCGGCCAAGGACCTGGCGATGGCGCAGGATGCGAGGTGCGGAGTCATGTTGTGGGACGGTGCCAGCAAAGGCACTCTCAACAACATTCAAAACCTGATTGGGTCCGGGAAGAAGGTTCTCGTCTACCTGTCGGCGGCCAAGTCCTTCATAAAGCTGACTGATCAGTCCGATCTAGACCGCCTTCTGCGCCAGTGCAACCCCAGGGAGATTGCAGAAGCGCAAGGCCAGATCAGCCGGAAGCTTTCCGCGCCCCCCCAACTGTCTCTCAACCCCCCAGCGTTAGCCGCTATTGGGTCGTCGGGGCGTTATGCCGAACCTATAGGCACCCTTTTTTTCGTGCGGGACGAAGCAGGTCCAAAGATGGCTACCACAGCCACCATGGATGCCAAGTGGTTCAAGAATCAGTGAGGTCGGGTGGTATGCGTCTGAGGTCTATGGATACCAAGTACGGGGCGGAGCAATGAACCTTATGTCGACCTCATTTGGACCTCACGAGGCAGAGATCGCAGGGGAGTGCTGAGCGGACGGTTCGGTAAGTCTTTGACGTGTTGGGGGAGTTTTGGTGGACCTGAAGGGATTCGAACCCTTGACCTCTTCCATGCCATGGAAGCGCGCTCCCAACTGCGCCACAGGCCCACTTGAAAGGTGAGACTCTTTCAGTATAGTACGAGGTTCGCCCATTTTGGAACTGAACCGAAATCTGAGGAGAGATTGTCCCTTTCATGACCCGACCGGAAGCCTGGGAGCTGTTGTGCGAATTCACCAAATCGGAAAGCCTGCGCAAGCACGGCCTGGCTGTCGAAACCTGCGTGGCGGCCTATGCGCGCCACTTTGGCGAGGATGAAGAAAAGTGGGCGGTCACCGCGCTGCTGCACGATTTTGATTGGGAGATCCACCCGACGCTGCCGGACCATCCCACCAAAGGCGAGCCGATTCTGGCCGCGCGCGGGGTGAGCGAAGAGATCCGCCGGGCCATCCTCTCGCATGCTGACTTTACGGGTATCCCGCGTGTGTCGATGCTCGAAAAGACGCTCTTCGCCTGCGACGAACTGGCTGGCTTTCTCACGGCCATCTCTTACGTCAAGCCGTCACGCTCCATTGCGGAAGTGGATGTGAAGAGCGTCATCAAGAAGATGAAGGACAAAGGCTTCGCCCGCACCGTCAACCGCGACGACATCCGCAACGGCGCAGCTGAAATGGGCGTCGAGATGGAAGCCCACATTGGCTTTTGCATTCAAGCCATGCAGGCGCGCGCGGAGGAGTTGGGGTTGGCGGGAATCACCACACCGCCCGAAGGTGCAAG
>JBIKMK010000366.1:0-4941 GCA_044359315.1 Bryobacteraceae bacterium
TGGTTGGAGCGGGCCGGAGATCCGGTCTAGGGTGATCCGCTGCGAGGCGGATCGTGAGGAGAGGCGGCGAGTGCTACCGGGGGCGGGGCACTGGCCGCCTTTTCCTTTGAAGCGTGCGGGTGTTGGGGGCAAGCGGGGCGAAGGCCGGGAAAGGAATGGCATGGACGTCAAGGCATATTTCCAGAAGGTTCGAGGAGTGGAGAAGAGTCTCGGCGCGGGCACCGCGGTGGTGGTGAGCCTCGAAACGCCGGATGGGGGGCGTGCCGGCCGGGTGATGGAGTTGCCGGTGGAGCTGGCGGCGCGAATGTTGGTGGATCGCCGGGCGCGGTTGGCCGAGGCCGGGGAGGCAGAGCGGCATCGGGAGCAGGCAGAACTGGAGCGGATGCAATGCGAAGCGCGGCAGATTGAGCCGCAGGGCCACTTTCTGGCCGAGATCGCTGATGCCCGCAAGAAGGGGCGGCGGTAGGTGACCTATGGCTCTGTTTAACGATCAAGTGATCTCCACGATGGAGGATCTTCGTGCCTACGAAAGCTCAGTGCTGGAGATGGCGAGCTCAGAGGGTGTCGACCTGACGGTGAAACTGTCGGTGGCGCAGCGGGAAATGGCGGTGGAGATCGAACGCTTCCTGGTGGAGCAGTCTGCGATTGACAACCAGCCGCCGTCGGTGACCTTGGATCAGGTGGTGGTGAGCGAAGCGTTGCGGCAGTGGCACACTTTGCTGACTTTGATGCTGAGCTACCGGGATGCGTTCCACAACCAGCTGAACGACCGGTACGAAAGCAAATGGAAAGAGTATCAGCGCCAGGCCGGTTTGAAATCGACACAGCTGTTCGCTTTGGGCTTGGGCATTCTGAACAACCCATTGGCGGGGGCGGATATGCCGCTGGTGGAGTCAGCGCCGGGAGCGCTGGCCACCGGCATCTATGCGATCCGGGTGGCGTGGCAGAACACTGCCGGTCAACAGGGGAAGCCGAGCGAGGTGGTGCCGTTTGGAACCACTGACGGGTCCGTGCCGGTGGTGACGCCGCCGCCGGTGGTGCCGAATGCGACGGCGTGGAACGTATATGCCGGTCCTCTTGATGGAGTGCTGACCCGTCAGAACGAACTACCGCTGACGGCCGGTGAGACGTGGACGATGCCGGCGGCTGGTCTGGTGGTGGGTACGCCTCTGGTGGAGAGCCAGCGGCCGGACTTGTACTTGCGGCAGAACCGGGCATTCCGGCGGGGCTAAGGAAGGAAACCATGGCACAGGTGGCAAATACGGTGGCGCGGGCGGTGGGAGGAATCCTGAAGGCGGAGACGGGAATTCCCTTCGCGGTGGGGTTACTGGTGGCGCAGGAGCGGCTGCTGCCGGAGAGCTTGCCGGTGGCGCGCATTGTTGAGCGCTACATCGCCTCCGACACCCTGGAAAAGCAGGTGGGGGCCATGTACCCGAGCATGCACGTCTACTGCGAGGCATTGGAGAACCAACTTACGGAGCGATTCCGGACGTTCTCCGGTACGGCGAAGATGGCGATTGATGTTCGGGTGACCGGAGATCACCTGGAGTCCATTGAGAACCAGATCCGGCATTACGTCGACGCCGCGACGCAGGTGCTGGACATGAATCGCGGGGACTGGGGCAATGGGATGTTCTATTCGGGCGGCTACACGGTGACGTTTGCCCCGATCCGGTCTGGCGGGCGCAATTACCTGCAGACGGCCAAAGTGACTTTCAACGTGAACGTTAGTGCGAACTAGGGGCGCAAAATAGAATGCCAAGTTATATCTCATCCAATTCCCAGCGCTTATATGTAGCGCTGGAGCCCGAGTTTGGGCAGACGGCAGCGCTGACGGGCGCTCACCGGATACCGGCAGTGAAGTTTGGCGCGCGGCAGCGTTCCGAAACCCTGGCCCGGCGTGACAAGACCGGAACCCGGACGTTTCGCGGAGCGCCAGCCAGCGGCCGCAAGAAGACCAACTTCAGTTTGAAAACCTACATGGCCGGGTGGGGCGCACAGACCGCGCCACCGGCTTATGGGGCTCTGTTTCAAGGAGCCTTGGGTGCTGCTCCACAGCTATATGCCGGTGCCGTGACGGGTTTGGGATCGACGGCCAACAACATTGTGTTTGCCGGGCCGCACGGGCTGAGTGTGGGGCAGGCGATCACGTTTGGCGGCGAGATCCGGTTTGTGGCGGCGATTGCTGATCCGTTGACCGTGGTGTTGAACCAGGGCTTTAGCACGATTCCGGCGGCGGGTTCGCCAATAGGGGCGACGGCGAGCTACCGGCCCGGGAATTTGTTGCCCAGCATGAACGTGTTTGAGTATCGCAGCCCGGAGACGGCGTTGAAGCGATTCGTGTCAGGCGGCGTGGTGGACCAGATGACGGTGACGATCAATGGTGACTTCCACGAATTCCAGTTTGAGGGCGTGGCGCAGGACCTGGTCGATAGTGCGAGTTTCTCGGCGGGGATCGCGGGGCTGACCAACTTTCCGGAAGAGCCCGCGTATGCCGACTTTGACTATGCTGTGGTGCCGGGAAACCTGGGACAGGCGTGGTTGGGCAGCACCATGTCAAAGTTCTGCACGATCACGAACGCGCAACTGACGGTGCAGAACAATGTGGAGGTTCGCGACGCGGAGTTCGGTTGTGACTGCCCACTGGCCGCGGTACCAGGTGAGCGGCTGGTCTCGCTGACGTTCAGCTTGTTTGAACAGGACGACGCGGCCACCCAGGCGCTGTATCAAGCGGCGCGGCAGCGGACGCCGGTGAGTGTGATGTTCCAGTTGGGGCAGCAGGCGGGGCAGTTGTTTGGGGTATGGGTGACCGGTATGGTGCCGGACATCCCTGACTTTGACGACAGCGAAACGCGGGTGATCTGGCGGTTTGATGGCGCACGGGCACAGGGGACGGTGGATGACGAGATCTACATTGCATTCGGATGAGCCTTCGGTGGCCGCAAGCTACGAGAGCGGTGTGAACCGGGCGTCAGTGCAGTTTCCGGGCGTTGCGTTCCGGGTGCGGCGCATGTCGTTTGGACGGCGTTTAGAGCTGATGCGGCGGGTACGGGAACTGGCTCAGCGGATGGAGTTTGCCGAAGCGGGCGCGGGCTTTGCGGACGAGGTGGAAGCATCGTTGCTGGCGCTTGAGGTGGAACGTTTGTATCTGGAGTGGGGGCTGGAGTCGGTGAGCGGCCTTGATCTGGATGGCGTGGCCGCGACTCCACAGAGTCTGGCTGAGCGAGGGCCGGAAGAGCTTTGCCGCGAGATGATCCAGGCCATCAAGGCCGAGTGCGGGTTGAGCGACGAAGAACGAAAAAACTAGCGGTCGCCTTTCATTTCCAGTTCTCGGATCCAGCCGCGTGGAAGTGCGACTCATGCCGGAGAAGCGGCCTGGATGTAACTCGAAGATGTGCGTTTCTGCCAGCCGCGAAAGTTGGTCCACGCCGCGTTGTTTGGGCTCGCGGACCGGTGGCGACGGAGGTTTGCCCAAAGTCGATGATCACGGCCGAGAGTTGGACTTATCTGGAGCAGTTTGGGGTGTGGAAGACGGTGGGGTTGGGGCCGATCAGTGCACTCCCAGCTAAGCAGCTGGATGCCCTGAGAGTTCTTGATCAGGAATGGATGACGGAGACACAGAATGCCGAACGTTGATTTGCAAGGCGAGCTACTGACGATCGCCCGGGCCGGCGTACCGGAGAACCTGGGGCTGATCCGGCTGCAACTGGAGCAACTGGCCTTGCTGAATGCCCAGCAGTTGATGTCGTTGCGGGACAACACGGATGCTCTGGGGAAGAACACGGAGTCAAAGGGTGCGTCGGGCGCGGCCAACGCGGCGAGAACGGTAGCCTCGACGTTTGGCGCGGGACTTTTCTTGAGTCCATTGATCTCCGGGCTAGCGAGGTTGGTGGGGCGAGGCGGTGATGCTGCGGAGCCGGAGCTGCCGGTATACGCGCGCCCGATGAAGGTGAACCTGCAAGCGGCGGTGGGGCCCGGCCCGGGTGGCCAGTTGAGCCGCTATGACTATGACCAGTCCGGAATGCCGAGGCGCGAGGTGAGTGCGGCGCCCGCGAGGCCGTCGAGTTTGACGCAGAACGTGACCATTCAGATCCAAGCATTGGACAGCCGGTCCATTATGGACCGGCGAGACGACATTGCCAATGCCGTGAAGGAAGCGATGTTGCAGTCACACCCAATCAATGACGTCGTGGCGGAGTACTAGCCGTGGACACCTTTCCCAGGCTACGCACGGAGGCAGTGACGCAATACCCGTTTGAGCGCACTCATCGCTACTCCACTGAGGTGTTGCGGTTCGTCGATGGCAGTGAGCAGCGGTTTCGCCAAAGGGGGCGGCCGATTCAGGAGTGGACTGTGGAGTTGCAGTTACTCGATGAGGGTGAGATGCACCAGCTGAGGGAATTCTGGGTGGCGATGGCGGGTAAGGCGGGGATCTTCACGTTTCATGATCCCTGGGATGATACGGACTATCCGAACTGCCAGTTTGCGAGCGATGCGGCGGCGTTTCACTTAGACGCGGAGATGCGGGGGATGACTACGTTGAGAATCCGGCGGTTGGTGTCATGAAGTTCTATCCGCAACTGGTGACGGGGTCGACGGTGCAGTTTCCCGTCGTCTCGACGAGCTCGGCCCGGACGGTAGAGAACGAGATGGGTGACGGACGGCGGGTGCAATGGAGTGATACCTCAGAGCGCTTGACGCGATGGGTGTGCACTTATCAGGAACTGCTTCCGTCGGAGTGGGCGGCCCTCCGGCAGTTGTTCGACGACTGCGAAGGACGACTGGGAGAGTTTGTGTTTCCTGACCCTTCAGGCAACCTGTTGGCTTGGAGCGAGGACTTCTCGCGGCCGCAATGGATGAAGGCCGGTGTCGGCATTCAGGCGGGCGGTGTGGGGCCGCTGGCGGGCACGAGCGGTTCACGAGTGGTGGCGACCACCGCTG
>JBIKMK010000367.1:0-4939 GCA_044359315.1 Bryobacteraceae bacterium
AACGCACGACCGCGGCTTCACCGGCTCCGGGCGCGTTGCCGCCCGAGAAGTGATGTTCCATCAACTGGAGCCCGGCCTGAGTGAGTTTCGATTGCAGGCGCGCAACAGCCTGGGAGTGTGGAGTACGGAGCCGATTCGCCTCGGCATCGAACGAACGGCGTTCCTTTCAGAAACGCCCTGGTTTCGATATGGCCTTCCACTCGCTCTGACTGGATTTGCCGCGGGCGGGCTACTGCTGTACTTCAGGCACCGGCTGCGACTCCAAGCCGCTGCCCTGCGGCAAGAGCGCGAAGTCTCCGCGGTGAGGGCGCGCCTGGCGCTGGTGCTGGAGAATACGCGTGACTCAGTCCGGTTTGCCAGCCCCACCGGCAAGCTGCTCTATTTGAACCGGGCCTCGCGGGAACTGATCGGGATGCCGGCCGATGAGCCGCTGGAGCATCTTACGCCGGAATCGCTTTATCCCGCCTGGGCCTGGCAGTTGATCCGCGAAACGGCCCTGCCGGAGGCATTTGAGCATGGTTCCTGGCAGGGCTACACCGCCGTGAAGCATCGGGACGGGCACGAGATTCCCACCTGGCAAAGCTTCTTCGTTCACCGCAACGCGGATGGTGAGATCGAGTTCGTTTCTTCCATCTCGCGGGACATTACCGAGATCAAGCAGGCCGCCGATGCCCTGCGCAATGCCAAGGAAGAGGCCGAGCGCGCCTCCCGGCTGAAGAGCGAGTTTCTGGCCAACATGAGCCACGAGATCCGCACGCCGATGAACGGCATTCTCGGCATGACGCAGCTGTTGCTGTTGGGTTCGCTCGACTCCGAACAGCGCGAGTTCGCCGAAACGGTGCAGTATTCCGCGCGTTCGCTGCTCCAGTTGCTGAACGACATTCTCGACCTGTCGCGGATCGAGGCCGGACGTCTGGAGTTGCGCATCGCTCCCTTCCACCTGGCCGGCAAGGTGGAGGAAGTGCTGGGATTGTGCGGACCCAATGCCAAACGCCGCGGGATCGACCTGCGCTGCGGCGCGTTGCCACCGGACTTGCCGGCATTGATCGAAGGAGACTCACTGCGGCTCCGGCAGATTCTGCTGAACTTTCTGGATAACGCCGTGAAGTTCACAAGCGAGGGGTGGGTGGAGCTGTCGGTGACGGAAATCAGCCGTCAAGCGGATGCCGTCATGCTCCGCTTTGCGGTGCGCGATACCGGCTGCGGAATCGCGCTGGAGGATCAGGCGCGGCTGTTCAATAAGTTCAGTCAGGTGGATGGCTCCAACACGCGGCGCCATGGCGGCGCGGGCCTGGGCCTTTCGATTGCGCGGCAACTGGCGACACTGATGGATGGATCGGTGGGAGTGGAGAGCAAACCGGGCGCGGGGTCTACCTTCTGGGCTGAGTTGCGGTTTGGGCTGAGCACATCCACAGCAGACAGCGTAAGTGCCGCCAGCCCCACGGTCTTGCACCCCGCCGCACCCCGCCGCCTGCTGTTGGCCGAAGACAACGCGGTGAATCGCAAAGTGGTGCAGACGATGCTGGCCCGACTGGGGTGCGAAGTCGAGGTGGCCGCGAACGGCGTCGAGGCGGTCGAGATGTGCCGAGGCACTCGTTACGATTTGATCCTGATGGACGTCCACATGCCGTCCATGGATGGACTGGAGGCCACCCAACGCCGCAACCGGATACGACACGGTGCCCAATTATCGCCATCACCGCCAGCAGCATGCCGGAGGATCGCGAGCGCTGCCTGGCTGCCGGCATGGACGACCTGCTCGCCAAGCCGGTCGACTTTGAACACCTCACCGCCATGCTCGACCGATTCTCGGCGCGCTAGCATCCTTCACCGGCCTGCTCCGCTAGCGCGCGGGCACTCATGACTGCCCAATGTTGATGTATGCTTTCCTTAGTTTGAAACAGAGGGGTTCCAAGATGAACAGACTAATTCTTTCCTTTGCGCTGCTGCTGACTTGCGCTGCCGGGGCTTTCGCACAAGCGGTGAATGGCACGCTGGTGGGTACGGTTACAGATGCTTCAGGCGGCACCGTCGCTGGAGCCAAGGTGACTTTGACGTCCACCCAAACGGGCTTGGCGAACAACAGCCAAACCAACCAGAGCGGTAACTATTCATTCAACAATCTCCAGCCGGGCACCTACCGCGTCGAAGTGGAGATGGCCGGATTCCGCAAGGTGATCCGGGATCAGGTGGATGTGCTGGTCAACTCGACGGCCCGCATCGATGTGAGCCTCCAGCCCGGCGCGGTGAGTGAGTCGATCGAAGTGACGGCCGACGCGGCCGTACTGCAGACGGACCGCTCCGATACCGGCCGCAAGATCGAATCCAAGACGCTGGCCGACATGCCGTTGAGCTACAACCGCAACTTCCAGAGCCTGGTGAATCTGGTGCCCGGTGCCACACGCTCCTTCCGCCCGCACTCAGAGTTCTTCAATGTGCAGGATTCGCTCTCAACTCGTGTCAATGGCCAAAGCCGCTTGTCGAACAACGTGCAGCTGGACGGCGTCGACAACAACCAACGCACTGGCTTGCTGACGGCAATGATTCCGCCCATTGAAGCACTGCAGACGGTCGACGTCACCACTTCCAACTATGAAGCCGAGCTGGGCCGCGCTGGCGGCGCGGTGATGAACGTCAACTTCAAGTCCGGCACCAACCAGACGCACGGCAGCCTATTCGAATTCAACCGCGTCAGCCGCCTGGGTGCCCGTCCGTTCTTCGCCAATGCCAAACCCGTGACCACGGTGAACAACTTTGGCTTCACCCTCAGTGGCCCGATCCTGAAGAATAAGCTGTTCTACTTTGTCGACTACCAGGGCGTGCGCGACCGTCGCGGCGACTTCTTCCAAGGCACCATCCCGACCACCGGCTTCCGCCAGGGCGACCTGAACTGGTCACGTGGTACCGACATTTACGATCCCGCCACCGGCGCCGCAGACGGCACCGGCCGCCTGCCGTTCAACAACCGGACCATTCCGGCTAACCGCATCAGCCCCATCGCACGCGGCATCATGGGCCTGATTCCGGCCCCCATCACCACGGGTGAACTGAACAACTTCGCCATCGCCACCGTTCGCCAGAAGGACACCGATGGCGGCGACGGCAAGGTGGACTATCAGATCTCGGCCAATGACCGCATCAGCTTCCGTTATTCGCGGCAGGAGTCCACGATCTTCGATCCCCCGATCTACGGCGTGAAGGGCGGCGGCTTCCGCGATTTTGCGGGTACCGGCAACCAGAAGGCGATCAACGGCGCGCTGAACTACACGCGCGTCTGGAGCCCCACGCTGATCACGGAAGTCCGGCTGGGCGTCATGTACTACCGCAACAACGCCAAGAACGCCGACAGCGACCTGAAGACATCCCAGGAACTGGGCATCCCCGGCGTCAACGTATCCGACTTCACGGGCGGCATTAGCAACATCATCATTAATGGATTCTCGAACCCGGTGGTGGGTTATTCGCCCAGCCTCCCCTGGGAACGTGGCGAAACCAACCTGAACTTCATCGTCAACACCACCAAGACCATCGGCAACCACACCATCAAGTTTGGTGTTGATTACCGCCGGAACCGCGACGAGTTGCTCCAGAATCAGACCTTCAGCCCGCGCGGGCGCTTCAACTTCACCGAAGGAACCACCATCCTGGCGGTGCGCAACGCGGCTGGGCAGATCACCAATGGTTCAACGCAAAGCTTCGGCAATTCCTTCGCCAGCTTCCTCCTGGATGCCCCGAATCAGTTGGGCCGCGACCTGCCGCTGATCTTCCCGACCTTCCTACAGCACCCGTTCTTTAGCTACGTGCAGGACAAGTGGCAGGTGAACTCCAAGCTGACGTTGGATATCGGACTGCGGCACGAACTGTGGCCCGCGCCGACACCGCGCGTGGCCCGAGGCTTCTCCAACTTCATTCCGTTCACGAATTCGCTGGAAGTGGCCGGTGTCGGCAACATCCCGATGAACCTGGGCCGCAAGACCTACTACACCAGCTTTGCGCCGCGCCTGGGCATGGCCTACCGGTGGAATGAGAAGACGGTGCTCCGTGGCGGTTACGGTATCAGTTGGGTGCCGCTGGCCGATAACGGCTATGCGTTCAACTTCCCGGTGCGCGAGAACAATTCGTTCCAGGCGGCCAGCGCGTTCACCACCGCCGGGTCGATGCGCCAAGGATTCCCGGCCTTCGTGCCCTTCCCGATCCCATCCAGCGGCATCATCAACCCGGCTCCCGCTTCGGTGTTCAATTACGTGCGTCCCGACGCCCGCGAAGCCTATGTGCAGAGCTGGAACCTGGCCGTCCAACGGCAACTCCCCGGTCAGTTGGCCTTGGAAGTGGCTTATGTCGGCAACAAGGGCACCGGCATCACGGGTGTCCTGAACATGAACCCCGGCCTCACCATTGGTGCGGGTGCCGCGGGCCAGCCATTCAACGTCTTGTTCGGCCGCCGCGATGCCATCAACAACATCTTCTTCGGCACCAACTCCAATTACCACTCGATGCAGACCAAGCTGGACCGCCGCTTCAAGAACGGCTTCGCGCTCACCACGGCCTACACCTGGGCCAAGGCCATCGATTCCGTGGGCGCCGACAACGGCGGCTTCCGCTACTACATCAACCCCCAGCGCAACCGCGCCCGCGCGGATGGAGATGTGCGCCACGTCTTTGTGCAGAGCTACATCTATGAACTGCCGTTCGGCAAGGGCAAGAAGATGCTGACCTCCGGGCCGATGGCGTGGATTGCCGGCGGCTGGCAGATCAATGGCATCCTCACGGTGCAGACCGGCACGCCCTTCAACCTGGGTGTCCCCGGCGGCATCATCAACGCCCCCGGCAACGCCAACGACCCCAACCTGGTGGGCGCTTACGGCAACCCCAAGGGAGTGGGTACGCACACCACCTGGTTTAACCCGGCCAGCTTTGCGCAGCCCACGGCGGTCAGCTT
>JBIKMK010000368.1:0-4938 GCA_044359315.1 Bryobacteraceae bacterium
GGCCGCCCGATCGACAAGGTGGTCGGCATCGAAGCCCGCGGCTTCTTCTTCGCCCCCGCCGTGGCCTATGCTCTGGGTGCCGGGTTTGTACCGGTGCGGAAGCCCAAGAAGCTCCCTTCATCGGTCCAATCAGTCGAGTATGCGCTGGAATACGGCACCGACAAATTGGAGATCCATTCCGACGCCATCACCCCGGGTGAGAACGTGCTGATCGTCGATGACGTGCTGGCCACCGGCGGCACGGCCGCCGCAGTCGCCGAACTGGTGGAACGCTTGGGCGGCAAATTGACCGGTCTGGGATTTGTGATCGAACTCGACTTCCTGAACGGCCGCGCCAAGCTGCCGGAACGCGAGATCGTTTCGCTGCTGCACTACTAACGGAGTTTCAACTCAATCGCGCCGCCAGTCCCATGCGTGAGCGTGGGGCTTCTGAGCGCAGAAAAACGGCCACAAGCCCCAAGCTGACGCATGGGGCTGGACATCACCCATGCTCACCGTCAACGCCCACGCCAAGATCAACCTCGCGCTCGCCGTGCTCGGCAAACGTAGCGATGGGTTTCACGAGATCCGCAGCGTATTCCAGACCATCTCGCTCGCTGACCGCGTGACGCTCAGCTTTGAGCGGAAGCGCCAAACAAGCGTCACCGTCACCTGCTCGGTGGAGATCGCGGGCACCAACCTGGCTGAGAAAGCCGCCCGCGCGGTGCTCGAAGCCGTCAAGCTGAACGGGCAAGTCAAGATCCACATCCATAAGCGAATCCCGATGGGCGGCGGCTTGGGCGGTGGCTCCACCGATGCGGCGGCGATCTTGATGGCCCTGCCGGCGCTGGCCGGGAAGGTGATCCCTCCGGACCGGCTGAAAGACATCGCGGTGGGGCTGGGCTCCGACGTGCCCTTCTTTCTGCGCGGAGGCTGTGCCGTCGGCATGGGCCAAGGGGAGGAACTGTATCCCTTGCCCGACCCTAAACCCGTACACGGCCTGCTAGTTACCCCGCAAGTGCATGTATCGACAAAAGATGCCTACGCAGCCCTCGGCCGCACCCAGGGCGCGTTGACATCGGACCGCAACTTTCCTATCCTAAAGAGGTTGCAGTCGCTCGCCTGGGCGCTGGAGGTGCGTGCACCAAAAGCGGTTTGGGCGGCTGATTGCCAGAACGACTTCGAAGAAGTCGTCTTCCGCCAATACCCCGTCCTCCAAGTGCTGCGGCGCAAGCTGAGCCGGATGGGAGCAGCTCCGGCATTAATGACCGGGAGCGGAGCGGCGCTGTTCGGTCTTTATGACGACGCAGCCGCGGTCCAGGCGGCGATAGTGAAGTTGGGTACGGAGAAGTCCGTGCCGTTTTCCTTCCTGAGCCGAACTGCGTACCAATCCCGCTGGAGACGATGGCTCTCAAGTGTTGGAACTACGCAAAATGCGCTTCGATCGACTTAAGATCATCTCGGGCAACGCGAACACCGCACTGGCGCGGGAGATTTGCGAGCGCCTGTTTGTCGACTTAAGCGAAGCCCGCGTTGAATCTTTTGCCGACGGCGAAAGCTATATCCAGATCAAAGAGAATGTGCGCGGTGCGGACGTCTTTGTGGTGCAACCCACCTCGACGCCGGTCAACCACCACATCATTGAACTGCTGCTGATCATCGACGCGCTGAAGCGCTCATCAGCTGACCGCATCACGGCCGTGCTGCCTTACTTCGGCTATGCCCGGCAGGATCGCAAGGATCAGCCGCGCGTGCCCATCTCGGCTCGCGTCGTGGCGTCATTGCTCGAACGCGCCGGCGCCGACCGCATCCTGGCGCTCGACCTGCACGCGGCTCAGATCCAAGGCTTTTTTGACATTCCGGTGGACCATTTGTTTGTGACGCCGGTGATGCTGGATTACTTCAACCCCCGCAAGACCGAAAATCTCACCGTTGTGTCGCCGGACGCTGGTGGCGTGGAGCGTGCCCGGGCCTTTGCCAAGCGCCTGAACGCACCCTTGGCCATCATCGACAAGCGGCGCGACCAACCCAACGTCGCCGAAGTGATGAACATCATCGGCACTGTCGAAGGCCGTCATTGCCTGATGGTGGACGACTTGATCGACACCGCCGGAACGCTGGTGAAGGGTGCCGATGCGCTGCTGGCCAAGGGTGCCGCCAGCGTCACCGCCTGTGCCACGCACGGCGTACTGTCCGGCCCCGCCGTCGAGCGGATTACGAATTCTGCCATCAAGGAAGTAGTGCTGACCAACTCCATTCCGGTTCGTCCGGAGGTATCGGCCTGCCCCAAGATTACTGTCCTCTCCGTAGCGCCTTTGCTGGCGCGGGCGATCCAATCGATCCACGGGGAAACTTCCATCAGCGTGCTATTTGAGTAAGTTGAACCCAGAGTAAGCTAGGTTCGAGTAAGGAAACACCATGCGTAAAGACATCACGATTGTGGCCCAAGAGCGGCCGTTGCGCGGTAAGGAAGAAACCGGCCGTTTGCGCCGTTCCGGCCTCAGCCCGGCCACGGTTTATGGCCCGGGGCACGAACCGGTGGCCGTCACGGTCAGCCCCAAAGAGGTGAACAAGATCCTCCGGAGCGAAACCGGCCACAACACGATCTTCAATCTCGATATCGGCGGCAAGGAAACCACGCCCGTCATGATCATCGACTGGCAGCATGACCCGGTGAAGGGCAGCCTCTGGCACATCGACATGAAGCGCATCGACCTCGAAAAGCGCATCCGCGTCAAGGTCAGCGTGCACACCCATGGCGACCCCAAGGGCGTCAAGAACCAGGGCGGCCAGTTTGAGTTCATCACCCGCGAAGTGGACATCGAATGCCTGCCGGACGACATTCCCGCCCGCTTTGACATCGACGTCGCCAACCTGATGTTGAACCAGGGCATCCGCGCCTCGGAGATCCCGCTGTCGGGTTCGATGAAGCTGGTCTCGCCGCCGGAGCACCTGATCGCGCACGTCATCTCGCTCCGCACCTCGAAGGAAGCGGACGCGGCCGCCACCGCGGCGGAGCCGGAAGTCATGAAGAAGGGCAAGAAGGAAGAGCCCGCGGCCGAAGGCGGAGACAAGAAGAAGAAGTAACACCGCGCCAGCGGTGCCGGACCGGTAACGGGGAGACAAGCAAGCAGTGGCTGATTCCGCGGAGCGCCGGTGGTTGGTGGTGGGGCTGGGCAATCCTGGCCCCGAGTATGAGTGGACACCGCATAACGCGGGGTTCCTGGCCGTCGATCAGTTCGCGGCGCGGAACTCAGTCCGGGTGCACCGGAAAGAGTGTCTGGCGCTGGTGGGTGGGACGGAGCAGTTGATGGTGGCCAAGCCGCAGACGTTCATGAACGAAAGTGGCGGGGCAGTGAAGCAGTTGCTGGCCAAGTACGGCTTTTCCGCCAGCCAGTTATTGCTGGTGTATGACGAGCTGGCTTTGCCGTTCGGCCATTTGCGGCTTCGGCCGCAGGGTTCAGCGGCGGGTCATAACGGCGTAAGTTCGGTGATTCGTTCGATCGGGACGCCGGAGTTTCCGCGGTTAAGAATTGGGGTTCATCCGGGCGAAGGGCGCACGGGTGGCAAGGATTATCTGCTTTCGCCGGTTCGGCGGGGGCAAAGACAGGAATTGGATTTGGTGCTGGAGCAAGCGGCTTTAGCGATTGAATCCGTAGTGGCTGAGGGCGTCGACAAGTCCATGGCGAAGTTTAACCGCCGGGCTGAACCGGACCAGCAGGGTCCGCCAAGCGCGAAGAGTTAACCGCCACGCCCACGAGCAATAGAGGAAGAGGAAGCATGAGGCTTTACGAAGAAGTATTGATCATCAAGCCGGACGCGACGGAAGAAGACGCGGCCGGGGTGATCGAGTTGTTGTCCAAAACGGTCACCGACCAAGAGGGCAAGATCGAGAAAGTAGACGATTGGGGCCGCCGCAAGCTGGCCTACCGGGTGGCCAAGTTCGATGAAGGCCATTACGTTGTCGTCACTTTTTCGGCCAAGGCCGAAACGGTCCGGGAAGTGGAACGCCGGTTGCGCGTCAGCGACCTGGTGATCAAGTTCATGACCGTGCGTCTGGACGAGAAGTTGAAGTGGGTGGAGAAGCGCAAGAAGAAGCGCGAAGAGCGTGCCAAGCGCAAGCCTCCGGTCCCGGCCTTGCTGCCGGCGATCCCGGGTGCAGCCGCTCCCGGTGCCCCCGCGGTGGGCGCTCCGGCCATGCCGGCCGCTCCCGTGCCCGCTGGCCCGGCTCCGGGCAAGCCCGCTGCAGACGAGGCTATCCCCGCTGCCGCTGAAACCATCCCCGCTGCTCCGGCGGCGGAAGAAGTGAAGGAGAGCTAACCATGGCTGAGCAACAAAAAGGCGGACGTCCGATCGCGGCGTCGATGCGGCCCACCGGTGGCGACAAGGCCATGGGCTCCCGGAAACAGTACTTCCGGCGCAAGAAGGTTTGTAAGTTCTCGGTGGAAAAGATCGACGACGTCACCTACCGTGATGTCCAGCTGCTGAAGCAGTTCATCAGCGAAAATGGCCGCATTCTGCCGCGCCGGATCACGGGTACCAGCCCGGCGTTCCAGCGGCGTCTGGCGCGGGCGATCAAGCAGGCGCGCAACATCGCGCTGCTGCCGTTTAACTCGCGCGGCTAGGTTCAGGCGACAAACCGGAACCGGCAAAACAGGATCAAGGAATAAAGCAATGGAAGTCATTCTGAGAGAAGAAGTCGCTAACCTCGGCACGCGCGGCGAGGTAGTGAAGGTGAAGGAAGGCTACGCCCGTAACTTCCTTTTGCCGCGCCGCCTAGCTGTCCCGGCCAACGATTCCAACAAGAAGATTGTTGAGCAGGAACGGCAGGCGTGGTTGAAGAAGGAAGCCAAGGCCGCTGGCGAAGCCGCCGAACTGGGCAAACTGGTGGACGCCGTCAGCCTGACCATGAAGGCCAAGGCGGGCGAGAACGATCAGCTGTTCGGGTCCGTCACGGCG
>JBIKMK010000017.1:0-16511 GCA_044359315.1 Bryobacteraceae bacterium
CACGGCGGAATGGCGTGAAGGGGAGAGCAAGCGGATGGCGAAGTTCTATTCGCTCACCGCCTCCGGCCACACCCAACTGGCCGAAGAAATGGACCAGTGGCAACGCTACGCCCGCGCCATCCAGTGGGTGTTGCAAGCCGGGGAGGTGGCGTCATGAAGTGGCCCTGGACACGGCACGAAACCGACCTCGACCGCGAGATCAGCTTCCATCTCGATCAGATGACGGCTGAATATGTCGCCGCCGGAGTGCCCGAGAGTGAGGCGCGGCGGCGGGCCCGGATGGACTTTGGTGGCCCGGAGCAGATCAAGGACGAATGCCGGGATGTCAGCCGGTGGCGCTGGCTGAATGACCTGGGCCAGGACCTGCGCTTCGGCATGCGGATGATGCGCAAGGCGCCGGTGGTCACCTGGGCCGCGGCGATCTCGCTGGCACTGGGCATTGGCGCCAACACGTCGATCTTTTCGCTGATGGAACTGGTCCTGTGGCGCAGCCTGCCGGTGCCGCGGCCGGAGGAACTGGTGCTGGTCAACTGGCAGGCGCGCGACTTTCCCCAAGGGCTGGCCAAAGGTGGAGCGGGCAACAGTTACCCCAGCGGCGACGGGGAGGACGTGGGCGACATGTTCTCCCTGGACGCCGTCCAGAAGTTCCAACGAGAGGCCAACGGCAAGGCGCTACTGGCCACCTACAACTTCTCGGAGCGTGTCAGCTGTAGTTACGAAGGCCGGTCCAGCGTGGCGGACGAGCGGCCGGTGGACGACCAGTTCTTTCAGGTGCTGGCTGTCAATGCCGCTGCCGGGCGCGTCTTCCAGCCGGGCGACAACACGCCGCAAGCCCCGCTGACCGTGGTCGTTTCCCACAGTTACTGGCGGGACCATCTGGCCTCAGACCCTCATGCCGTTGGCCGCCGCCTGCGCATCAACAACAAGCTGCACGAAATTCTGGGAGTGCTGCCCAAGAGCTTTTCGGGCATTGCGCTGGGTGATCCGGTGGACCTTTATGTCCCGATCCGCCAAGGCGTGTGGATTACCTCACTCGCCGGTCGCCTGGACCCAGTGAATGACCCGCAATTCTGGTGGATGCAGGTGATCGGCCGCCGGGCTCCGGGCACCTCGACGGCTCAGCTGCAATCCTTCCTCGATTCGGTTTTCCGGACCACCTGGACGGGCACTCCGGAGAACCCGAATCTGAATCTCCGGATCCGGTTGGACGAAGGTGAGAAGGGGCTGGGCGCATTGCGGCGCGAGTACCGGAATCCCCTGTTGGTGCTACTGGCGCTTGTCGGTCTGCTGTTGCTCATCGCTTGCGCCAATATCGCCAATCTGCTGCTTTCACGCGCCACGGCGCGCGCCAAGGAAGTGGCCCTTCGCATGTCTCTTGGCTGCAGCCGGGGGCGGCTGATGCGGCAGTTCCTCACCGAGAGCGCTCTGCTGGCGGGGCTGGGTGGACTGCTGAGCCTGGCCGTGGCGTCGGCCACCACCAGCCTGCTGGTCACACTGGTTCCGACCAATGACTTTAGCCGCTTGCCCGAAATGGGCCTGGACTGGCGCTTGATCCTGGCCACCCTCGCTGCCAGCTTCTTGGCCATGTTGCTGTTTGGGGTTTTCCCGGCCTGGCGCGCCTCGCGAATGGACACCTCACCCGCCTTGAAGGAAGGCTCCGGCAGCCTGGGAGCCGCCACGCGTTCCTGGTGGACCGCAGGCAAAGTGCTGGTGGTCTGCCAAGTAGCGCTGGCGGTGCTGCTGGTCTCCGCCGCCACGCTATTCGCCCGCAACTTGCAAGGGATCACCCAGCAGGACATGGGCTTTGAGCGGACCCGGATGCTGCTGTTCGACATTGCACCCGGTGAGTCTGGCTACTCCGGGCCGCGGCTGGCGGCGTTCTATCGGAGCCTGGAATCGCAATTGCGGGCCACTCCCGGTGTCGTGTCAGCGGGCCTGGCAGGTATCCGCCCCATGAACATCGGTGGCGAATGGCAGCCCCTGCATCCGGCCGGAGGTGGAGCGGAGATCCCGGCCGGCGTCAACCGCCTCAGCCCCAGTCTGATCCCCACCATGGGCATCCGCCTGCTGGCGGGGCGCACGTTTGTCGAAACTGAACAGGGCCCCAAATCCACCGTGGCGGTGATCAGCGAAGAACTGGCCCAAAAGCTAGGCGGCATCGACCGCGCCCTGGGAGCCCGGTTCTACCTGGGCGACAAGGCCGACGGCACCGTGTTTGAGGCCATCGGCGTCGTCGCCAATGCCCACCAAACTCGGATGACGGACCGGCCCATGATGGTCTACCTGCCGCTGGATCCCGCCCGGACGGCCGTCACCGTCATCGTCCGCACCGCCGCGTCGCCGGCCGGAATCCTGCCCGCCATCCGCGAGGCCGTCCGTCAGCTCGATAAGGATCTGCCACTGATCCGCCCGCTCACCATGGAGGCGCAGATCAACGAAGGCTTGAAGCGCGAGCGCATGTTCGCCTATCTCTGCGGTGCTTTCGGAGTGCTCGCGCTGTTGTTGTCCGCGGTGGGCCTCTATGGCGTCATCTCCTACGCCGTCTCGCGCCGCCGCACCGAGATTGGGGTCCGCATGGCCCTGGGGGCCACCCGCGTGAGCGTCGTCACCCTGGTGCTGCGTGATGGCTTGGCGCTGACGGCGTTGGGCCTTGTGTTGGGCACTGCCTGCGCCGTATACGCCACCCGCTTCATCGAGAAGGGCGTGCTCTTCCAACTGAAGCCGCTCGACCCGGCCATCGTCGCCGCGTCGGTGATCCTGCTGGGCACCTGTGCGTTCGTGGCCGCTCTGCTGCCCGCCTGGCGAGCGGCGGCAGGCGACCCGACCGTGGCGCTGCGGCAGGAATAGCTGATAATTCAGTTAGGAGCACTGAATAATTCAGTTGAAAACTTTGCCATGGTAATCAGCCAAAGCATCGGACTGCCGGAGGAGGCGATCGTCGAGATCTGCCGCCGGTATCAAGTCAGCGAGCTGAGCTTGTTTGGCTCTGCCGCCAGAGGTGAGATGCGCCCTGACAGCGACGTGGACTTCCTGGTGGAGTTCCTGCCCGCCGCCCGTCCAGGGTTGTTGGGACTGGCAGCGATGACCCGTGAGCTGACGACTCTACTGGGGCGTCACGTCGACGTGGCCGTCAAGCCCGCACTGAAACCCTTGATCCGCGCGAGTATTTTGGCGGAGGCCCGGCCGCTCTATGCGGCGTGACCCGCAGAGGCTCCAGGACATTCTCGATGCTCTTGACTGGATTGCGCGGGCGATCGCCAATCGCACCGAAGACGAGTTTGCGGCTGATGAAACACTCTGCTTCGCGGTGGCGCAACAACTGACGGTGGTGGGCGAAGCCGCTGCCCGCTTGACTGATTCGCTGACGGCTGGGAACCAGGATGTTCCATGGGCCGACATTGTTGGCTTACGGAACATTCTCGTTCACGAGTACTTCGGCATCCATTGGCCTTTGGTCTGGCAAACCGCCGTGGATCATGCACCCGTTCTCCGCGTTCAGGTGGCAAGAATACTGGACCTCGAATCAGGCCGCTAGTCATGTTGGTCGTGGACCAAGCCGTTTTACAGTCGCCACCGGGTTACCATCGGAACGGATGCGCTGGAAGACTGCACTGCTGGTGATGTTGGTGATGGCGGGCTTGGCTCTGCTGGTCAACCGTGAGTCACCCATCGGCGCCGGACTCAGCCGCACCATCGCGAAAGACGCGGGCGGAACACCGGTGGTGGAATGGGCCACCCTGCGCGGTCTGGACGATCACACTGGCAAGTCGTCAAGCGAAGTAGCCGCCATTGATGGCAAACCGGTGAAAGTGCCGGGCTACATCGTGCCCCTGGACGACGATACCCGGGAGATCACCGAGTTTCTGCTGGTGCCCTACATGGGTGCCTGCGTGCACACCCCGCCACCTCCGCCCAACCAGATGATCTACGTGAAGATGCTGAAAGGCGAAAAGGCGGCGTTCGGACTCAACGATGCGGTGTGGGTGGAAGGCGCCATCTTCGTCGGCCGGCGGAGCAGCCCCTATGGGCCGACGTTCTACGCCATGACCGCCAAGTCCGTGGCGGCCTACCAGTAAGTCTGCCCGCGGCCCGACTAAGCAGCGCAGGGCGTGCAGCGGTGTTCGTGCACGGCGCGATACAGGGCTTGGCGGATCTGCGAAGGCGAGGTCTGATCTTTCACCAGATACGCCGAGACACTGTTGCCCATGGTGAGATCCCGGGAGAGTTCAGCATCATCACCCGTCAGGATCACCATCGGCACGCGGTAGGCCGTCGAGGCTTCCAGGGCTCGCTGGCTGCGGTAACCAGTCATCTCGGGTAACCCCAGATCCAGAAGCACCACATCAATGCCCGGCAGCCCCACGCGCTTCATGGCCTGGGTGAGGTTGGGGCTCCACTCCAGCTGGAAACCTTCTTGTTCGCTCTTGGTCAAGCTCATCCGCACCAGCATCGCGGCCTCGACATCGTCTTCAACCAGCAAGACATGAATCGGCCCCGCTGTTGCTGAGTCCGGATCGCTGAGGCGATCGTGAATCAGCGAGGCGAGGGGCTCGGGGGGGAAGCCATTCTGTCGCATACCGTAATCATCGGTCGAGAGTACTGGCTTAATAGGGCTATTATTGGAATACAGTTGTACTCGCGGTTGGCGTGACACGCACCCGCGGGGAGCGTCGTAGAGACGGCCAGCCCCGCCCGGTTGACCGGCCGCTTCACCCAGCCTGGGCCCAGTGCTGGTCAGTGCCACTGCCGCAAGTGGAGAATCACGCATGCCCATGAGGGCCCGATCCAACGACTCCCGCCCGGAGACGCCCCCGGTGGCTGAGCCGGTGCCCAACGGCATACTCCTGTTGAGCCGCACTGGCGTTATCACTTCCGCAAATACCACTGCCACGAAGATGTTCGGCTACCTACCGGGCGAACTCATTGGGCTGCCGGTGGAGATGATTCTCCCCAAGTCGCTGAGTGGGGCACCCGGGCGGGAAGCCACTGATGAACTGAACCCCGACGCTGCTTTCGCCGACGCCGCCCATGACCGGTTGGGCTTGCACAAGGACGGATCAACCTTTCCGGTTTCCATTGGTTTCAACCTGATCGAGACCGACCATGAGACCTCCATCCTCTATTCGGTGGTCGACATCAGCGAATGGCGTCGTAGCGCTGCCTTGCTGAAGCATTCGGTGGAACGTCTGCAACTGGCCACGCGGGGCGCTGGAGTGGGCATCTGGGAATACAACATTGTCGACAATGAGGTGATCTGGGACGACCAGATGTTCCGCCTGTACGGTACGACGCGTGAAGAGTTCGGAGGTGCCTATGAAGCTTGGCGCCAGGGTGTCCATCCCGATGATCAGGCCCGCGGAGACGAGGAAGTGCAGTTGGCGCTGCGGGGAGAGAAAGAGTTCGACACCGAGTTTCGCGTGGTGTGGAGCGATGGCAGTATCCACACGATTCGCGCCCTGGGCATCGTCAGGCGCGATGAATCCGGCCGGCCCATCACGATGGTCGGCACCAATTGGGACATCAGCGAACAGAAGCGTGTGGCCCAGATGAAGTCGGAGTTTCTGGCCAATATGAGCCACGAGATCCGGACCCCGATGAACGTCATCATTGGCATGAGCGGGCTGCTGCTGGAGACCGGCCTGGACGAAGTGCAGGCCGATTTCACTCGTACTATTCGCCAAGGCGCGGAATCTCTGCTGGGCATCATCAATGGCGTGCTCGACTTCTCTAAGCTTGAGGCCGGGCGGCTGGAGCCGGATCCGGAGGATTTCAGTATCGACTCCATGGCCGAAGAGACGGTCGAGTTCTTCGCCCAACAGGCACTGGAGAAGGGTCTGGAGTTGAACTGCTTTGTTTCGGGGGATGTGCCCGCCGGGGCCCGGGCCGACCGCGGCCGGTTACGCCAGATTCTCACCAATCTGATCGGCAACGCCTTGAAGTTTACCGAGCAAGGCGAGGTCAGCTTGCATGTCGGCGTCATCGATCACGATGAGTTCCGCACCATGGTCTGCTTTGAGGTTCGCGACACCGGCATCGGCATCGCGCCCGATGTCCAGGGACATTTGTTTAACGCCTTCACGCAAGCCGACGGCTCCACGACGCGGCGTTATGGCGGGTCCGGGCTGGGACTGGCGATCTCCAAGAAGTTAGCCGAAATGATGGGCGGCACCATCAGCCTGGAAAGCACCCTGGGTCAGGGCTCAAGTTTCTTCTTGAAGGTGCCGGTGACGGCGGCTCTCACCGCCAAGCCTCACGACGACGCCCCCTCCTTCCGGTTAGAAGGCGTCCGGACCTTAGTGGTGGACGATGTCGAAACCAATCGCACCATCGTGCAACAGTATGTGGAGACTTGGGGCATGCGCCCCGATTGCGTCGCCACTGGATTTGAGGCCATTACACTGCTGCGCGAAGCGGATGGCGCGGGGGATCCCTACGGCTTGCTGATTCTCGATTGCGGCATGCCGGGGATCAGCGGGATCGACGTCGCCCGCATCGTCCACTCCGATCCGCGCATTGCGGCCACGCCCATCATCATGCTGACCTCTTACGACGACCGGGCGGAAGTGAAGGGGGCCAAGAGCCTCGGCGTCCTCCACTTTCTGACAAAACCCGTGCGCCGGCAGCTGCTGCACCGGACCATTCTCCGGACGCTCAACCCCAATCCGCCTGTTACGCCGGCCCTCGTGCAGACCAAGCGGGCGGCGGCTAAGTCCCCCGCGCCCCAGGGCCCGCGGTTGTTGCTGGCGGAAGACAATATTGATAACCAGAAGTTGGCCGTGTGGGTGTTGCAGAAGCATGGCTTCACTTGCGACGTAGCGTCCAACGGCCTGGAAGTGATGCGCATGGTGGCCGAACGGAACTATCCGCTGGTTCTGATGGATTGTCAGATGCCCCTGATGGATGGCTTTGAGGCCACCGCCGCCATCCGCAAGAATGAGCAGGCACCACCGCGCCACCTGCCGATCATCGCGCTGACTGCCCATGCCCTGGCTGAAGACCGGGACCGTTGCCTGGCGGCCGGCATGGATGACTATATCTCCAAACCCATTGACGAGAAGGCCCTGGTGGCCACCATCGAGCGCTGGCTGACCCCGGCCGCAGTTCCCGCGGCGCCGAGCGGGCGCGCGCCCCAACCGACTGATCCCGTGCTGGAAGCCCTGATCCCCAGTTACCTGGACAATCGCAAGCACGACGTCCTCATGCTGGCGGAGGCCGCCACCAACGGTGATCTCCCGGCAGCTCGCGTGATCGGACACGGGATGAAGGGGTCGGGCGTAGGCTACGGCTTTCCCCAGATCACCGAAATTGGCCGGGCCATCGAACAATGCGCCGCGGCCCAGGACACAATGGGCCTTGAACAGCAGATCCGGCGCCTACAGGACTTCCTCTCGGAGTTGGCGGATCGCCCCGGCGTACGAAACCGCTAACGCACCCCTCCAAAGAAAGTTAGCCGCACCCGTCGCTTCCGCCGATATACCCCAGTTGGGGGCAGTGGGCAAATGAGAAGCGGCAACGCACCGAGCTTCAGCGTGGACGGCAGTCAGGGAGTATCTACACGTGGCCGGGAGATATCTCTTCGAGATTCGGCCGCCTCAGCCGAAATGAAGCTGAGGGTGATTCTTTCGTGATTGCAGTTCCTCCGCCCGACGAATTAACCCGGCTCCGCCAGCTGCGCAAGGCAGAACTTCTCGATTCTTCCCCGGAACAGACCTACGACGCCACTGTCAGCCTGGTCGCGCGGATGTGTGGCGTTCCTATCGCGGCCGTCAGCCTGGTGGATGAAGCGCGGCCATGGCTTCAGTCTTCAGTGGGCCTGGATGTCAGCGAAACCTCGCGCGACTGGACCTTCTGCACCCACGCCATCCGGGAGCCGGACCGCGTCCTGCTGGTGCCGGACGCCACCCAAGACCCGCGCTTTGCTGACAGTCCGCTGGTGACCGGTCCACCGGCGATCCGCTTCTACGCGGGAGTTCCGCTACGCTGCGGCCCCGGCCCAGCACTGGGAACGCTGAGCATCATGGACCGGACACCCCGGACGCTCACCGAAGAACAAACTCTTTTTCTCCGTGAAATGGCCGCTCATGTCGCGGCCACTCTCGAAACGCGCATCACGCTCCGCCAACTGCGCGAAAGTGAGAAGGCGCACCGCGAATCGGAAAGCCGGTTCGAGCTGATGGCCGACGAGACCCCGGTGGCCATCTGGACCCGCGATGCCGCCAATCGGATCGAGTACGTAAACCGCCGCGCGCTGGTGTTCTGCGGGAAGACGGACGAAGAGTTCCGCCGGATGGGCTGGCTGGAGAGCGTCCATCCGGAAGACCTCCACCGCATCGCGCAAAACCTGGACGAGATCCGCCAAGGCGCTTCGCTGCGGACCGAGGTCCGGCTGCGCGATGCCCAAGACAACTACCGCTGGGTACTGGCCTCGATGACCCCGCGCTTCAACCAACCCGGCGAGTATGCCGGCTTCGTCGGCAGCTTCATCGACATCACCGAGCGGAAGCAGGCTGAAGAGCAGCTCCAGCAGGTGATGCAGCTGAAGTCAGAGTTTCTGGCCAACATGAGCCATGAGATCCGTACGCCGATGAACGTCATCATCGGGATGAGCGGGCTCTTGGCCGATACCCCGCTCACCGAGGACCAGGCCGACTACGCGCAGACCATCCGCAGCGGCGCGGAATCGCTCCTCCGGATCATCAACGGCGTACTGGACTTCTCTCGCCTGGAAGCCGGCAAGCTGGAACTGGATCTGGAAGACTTCAGTATCGACTCCGTGGCGGAAGACACCGTGGAGTTCTTCTCCCATCAAGCTCTGCGAAAAGGGCTGGAGCTGACCTGCGCAGTTTCTCCGGACGTGCCCGCCTGGGCCCGTGGAGACCAGTGCCGTTTGCGGCAGATCCTGACCAACCTGATCGGCAACGCACTGAAGTTCACCGAAGAGGGCGAAGTGAGCTTAAGCGTCAGCCTGGGGCGGCCATCTGCCGGCCAGACCGTAGTCTGCTTTGCGGTACAGGACACCGGCATCGGCATCTCACCCGAGGCGCAGCAGCGCCTCTTCCAGGCCTTTACCCAAGCCGATGGCTCCACCACGCGAAAGTATGGAGGGTCCGGCCTGGGCCTGGCCATCTCCAAGCGGCTGGCCGAGATGATGGGAGGCCGAATCACCGTGTCCAGCGAGCCCGGTCACGGGTCCACCTTTACGCTGGAATTGCCGTTCACCGTGCCCCAGGCTCCTCAACCTTCCGACCCTGAGCTGACACCGCATCTGCTGGCCGGAATTCGCGTGCTGGTGGTCGATGGTGCGGAAACCAGCCGTAGCTTGCTACGGGAGGTACTGGAAGGCTGGGAAATGGCGGTTGATGTTGTCCCGGACTGTCTGCAGGCGCTGACCCGCATCAGGCAAGCCGCCCAACAAAAGAAACCCTTCGGCCTGGTCCTGCTCGATTGTGGCCTGCCGGGCGTAAGCGGGGTCGATTTTGCGCGGATTGTCAGTGCCGATCCTGAAATCGCCGGCACTCCGCTGATTATGTCGACGGCCTTCCAGGATCAGCAGCGCCGCAAAGCGGCGCGTGATTCCGGCATCCGCGTCTTTCTCACCAAACCCATCCGCAAACACGTCCTCCACAAGGCGATCGTCCGCACGCTTGGGCCCCGGCTGTTCACCCCCACCGGAGTCGTCGACGCGCCATCGTCTCTCCCGCCCGCCACCGATTCTGCCCCACTGATGCGGCCGCTCTTGTTGGTGGAAGACAATGAGGGCAATCAGAAGCTGGCGGCCCGGATGCTGGAGCGGAACGGGTTCACTTGCGACATCGCCTCCGACGGCCAACAAGCCGTGGAGATGATGGCGGAACGCGACTATCCGCTCGTGCTGATGGATTGCCAAATGCCGCGTTTGGACGGGTTTGCGGCAACGGCGGCCATTCGATCGCAACAGCAAGGTAAACCCACCCGCACCCCGATCATCGCAGTCACCGCCCATGCCATGCCGGAGGACCGCGAACGGTGCCTGGCGGCGGGCATGGACGACTATGTTTCAAAACCGATCGACGAGCTGATGCTGATTTCGGCCATCTCCCGCTGGCTGCTGGCGGCTGAACCCGAGTCTGGTGCTCCGGCTGAGGTGAGTTCCGCCGCGACACCGGCGGCCTCGGCTCCGACGCCGGAACGGAAAGCAGCCGTGCCCCTGGCGGACGGCATCGAAGATCTGGTGCCGTGGTATTTGGGCAATCGCCGCAACGACTTGGCGGCTCTCGCCAAGGCGGTCAGCGGCGGCGATCTGCCCGCCATTCGCGTCATCGGACACAGCATGAAAGGCTCCGGCACGGGGTATGGCTTTCCCGAGATCACCGAGATCGGCCGCGCCATGGAAACTGGGGCGGTCGCCGGCGACCTGGCCGAGATCCGGCGCCAGATGGACCGGCTGCAAGCCTATCTCGATCATCTGGAAGCGCCGCCCACCGGTCCGGCGATTATTCCCGTCATGGGGGAATAAGTGCACGCACATCTGGCATGCTACTCCCAGATGCAACTCCCATTACTGCTGATTGCATCCGCCCTGTTGGCGGCGGATGCGCCCTCTGATCTCAACCGTGTCGCGGTCGGCGCCCGGCCTCCGGCCTTTGAACTGCCGTCCGCTGACGGGCAGAAAGTCTCGCTGGCCACGCTGGCGGGCAAGAACGTGGTCCTGGTCTTCTATCGCGGCTACTGGTGACCCTACTGCGCCACGCAACTCGTGGAGTTGCATTCGATGCTGCCGGCTGAGCGCAAAGCCGATACCGTAATCGTGGCCATTGCGCCGGACGCGATGGAGAAGTTGGGAGACATCATCCCGAAGGTGAAGTCCCGTACCGGGGGCGAGTTTGTCGTCACTCTACTGAGTGATGCCGATCACGCCGTGATTGACCGCTACGGCCTGCTGAACGAACAAGCCGCCGCCCGCGGCCGCTTCCTGCCCCACCCCACTACGTATGTCCTGGACAAAGGTGGTGTCGTGCGCTGGAAGTTCACCGAAAAGGACTACAAGGTCCGGCCGACCAACAAAATGGTGTTGGATGAACTGCTGAAGCTGAAGTAGCCTGGATTTGCGGATGGCAAACGGCGAACGGCGGCGAATCTGTGTCTTCTGCGGTTCAAGCCTGGGGCGGCGGCCCGAGTACGCGCAAGCGGCGGCAGCGTTGGGTGCTCTGCTGGCGGAGCGCGGGCTGGCCTTGGTCTATGGAGGCGCCAAGGTGGGGTTGATGGGCATCGTGGCCGATGCTTGTCTGGCTGCCGGCGGGGAAGTGATCGGCGTTATGCCCCGTCTGCTGGTGGAGAAAGAAGTGGCTCACACCGGCCTTTCAAAACTACACGTCGTCGAATCGATGCATGACCGGAAGGCGTTGATGGCGGAGCTCTCTGACGCTTTCATCGCCCTACCCGGCGGCTTCGGGACACTGGATGAGTTATGCGAGATTCTCACCTGGGCGCAGTTGGGTCTGCATGCGAAACCAATCGGATTGCTGAACGTCGCCGGCTACTTTGCGGGATTCGTCGCGCTACTGGAACATGCGGTGGCGGAGCAGTTGCTGAAGCCCGTCCATCACAATCTGTTGTTGGTGGATCCCGACGCCGGGCAACTGTTGACCCGGTGCCTGGAAGCACCGACCGTTGAAGCCATCGCCAAATGGTGACGAGAACCAAAAAATAAGCCGCCCGGAGAAGGGGCACAATGCCCAACTCCGGACGGCTGGCTGACTGCCTGGCTGATTTGCGGTCAGCGTGCGACTAGCGGCGCCGGCGAATGGCGGCGGCTAGCAAACCGAGGCTGCCCATCACCAAAGCCACTGAAGATGGCTCCGGCACGGCTTCGATACTGGCCACGTTCTCGCTATTCACCCCAAAGGTGCCCATCACGTCGAACGCCGTATCCCACAGGTGACCCCCATGGTCGAGAAAGCTGGCCGAGGCTGTTTTGCTGTCCCAGTACCAGAGTTCGCCACCATCAAAAGAGAGGCCGGTCGGATCGGAAACGGGGCGAATGGAGAAGACCAATTCATCCCCGTAGGTCATCAATGCGTCTAGGTCGAACTGCACACCAGGTGCCAGCCCGATCGCCGCGCCCACCGCCGCACTGGTGTGCAGACAGCCGCCACCCAGAACCAGAACGGCGCAGCCGCCCGGATCACCCAGCAGCGAATAATTGGTGGAGTCGGAGACCCCTTCGGGGCCCCAGACTTCCAGCGCCTCAATCATGGTGTAGGCACTGGAGTCGATTTGAGCCGGCGCAGCCCAGATCCAATTGTTACCGATACCATCTTCGATATAGATGTTGGGGTCTCCATCGAAAGTCACCAGCAGCGCCGCCTGGTTGATGAGCAGTTCCTTAAAGAACAGATCGAACGATGCGGACAATGCGTCCACATCTCCCCGGTTAAAGCCGGGGCTGACGGAAACCGTATTTCCAAGACCATCCCACAACTTAATCGTGCCGCCGTTACCGACGTCAGCGTACTCTTTACCAGACACTTGGAGCGGACCCCCAGTTGCTGTGGCTGCGAACAAAGCGATCGCGCCCGCCAAGGGGAACCAAAATGTTTTCATAAACTTCCTCCCAAGCCAGAAGTTGCGTCATTTACCGTCTTGACACAGGGATACCTACCAGAAGATACGTAAACCCGATAGTATACTGCCAGTTGTCTAGGCCGAATGCAAGTGTTTTATGGGCTACGCGCGAAATGAATGTTCCTGGATCAGTCAAGACAATTCGGGCATGGCCAGCACCTCTGAACCAGACCTATAAGGCCCGAAAAGGCTAAACTTTTCCCATAACAAAAACCCACGTGGCATTCGTGAGCGCATGGGTCACCATGCCCGCCCGCACCGACCCTGCCGCGCGGAAAGCCCGGCCATAGAAGACAGCGGCGCACATCGCCAGCAGTGCAAATTTCCAGTTCGGAAAGCCGCGAAACGGCAAATGGGCCAGCCCAAACAGCACCGCCGCCACCGGTAAGCCCAGCCAGCGCTGCAGTAAGCCCCGGAAGAAGAACTCCTCCCAGAGCGCCACAAACCAGAGTGAGCCGAAAAACATCCCCAGGCCACTCAAAGCATTCTTGCCCCAATCTGGACTGGAAGGTAACTTCCAGTAAGAGATCAGCATGCCCACCAGGCCGATGACCGGTAACAGATAGAGAAATTCCCGCGCGCCAATCCGCCACTCCTCACGCGTGGGCCAGAAGCCGAAATTCAGGCCGGGCTCCTTACCCAGATAGAGCACCGCGATCATGCCCGTCCGTACCCACATCGCCTTGCCGAGTGCATCCGCCTTGGGCGCGGAGTAGAGCCCGTTGAAGCCCGCCGACAACAACACGATGGCCATGGCGGCCACAAATGCCAGGTCCAGCCAGCGGTTCCGCGGCAGCACCGCAAACCACAGCGACGGAATCAGCACCAGCCCCAGCAGCTGCCACCACTGGGTGTGTGGCTGCGGCAACAGGGCGTAGGAGAGCAGGGCGACGGCGGGCAAGGCCACGGTCAGCCACCGCGGGGGCAGCTTCGCCCACAGGCCCAGCGCCAGCGCGAGGTAGGCCGCCAATTCCACCGCATAGGCGGGCACCACCGGCAGGATCTTCTGAATGATGCTGGGCAAGGCGTCCATGGGTGGCTGCAATCATCGTATGATGCCGGAGGTAGGGGCCGCCCGCTTGCCAGGGGGTGAGCCAGGAGTTCCACATGTCGCTCTACTTTGAAGACTTCAGCATTGGCCAGGAATGGACCACCCGGTCCCGCACCATCACCGAGGCCGATGTAGTGCAGTTTGCCGGGCTCACCGGCGACTACACGTATTTGCACGTCGACGCCGTCAAGGCCGCCGCCTCGCCCTTTGGGCAGCGCATCGCGCACGGGGCGATGATCTTCAGCTACTCAGTGGGCCTGATGACCCAACTCAATGTCACCGAAGGCACGGTGCTGGCCTTCTATGGCCTGGACAAGCTGCGCTTTGTCCGGCCCACCTTTTTGGGCGACACCATCACCGCCCACAAGCGCGTGGTGTCGCTGGAAGCCCGCGGCGAAGGCCGGGGCCTCGTGACGTATGAGACCACGGTGACCAAGCAGACGGGCGAAGTGGTGCTGGCCTATACCGACAAGGTGCTGGTGCGCGCGCGGAGCTGAGTGCTCGCCGCACCTCCCTAAGGTTCCGGCTAAGGTTGACGCTTCCGCGCCGCATCCCGTAGCCTGAAGTAGAGGTGTGCCTCGGATCAAGCTGGGGCGTGCACCCCGTCTCCTATACCGGCGGTTTCGCCGGGCACCGTGAGGCCTTGAAAGGAACCCCCTATGTCCCTGGTTGTCGTCGGAAGTGTGGCTTATGATGGCGTCGTGACGCCGCACGGCAGTGTCGAGCGGATGCTCGGCGGCGCGTGCACCTATATCTCGCTGGCCGCCAGCTACTTCACGCCGGTCCGCATTGTGGGCGTCGTGGGCAATGACTTTGCCGAAGAAGATCACCAACTGCTCGCCGGGCGCGGCATCGACACGGCGGGTCTGGAGCGCGCCGACGGCCTGACCTTCTTCTGGCAGGGCGAGTACTTCGAGAACATGAACCAGCGCCGCACCCTGCGGACCGATCTGAACGTGTTCGAAACGTTTGATCCGAAGCTGCCGGCGCACTACCAGGACGAGGACTACTTGCTGCTGGGCAACATCCAGCCGGCGCTGCAACGGCAGGTGCGCGCGCAGATGAAGTCGCCAAAGCTCACCGGTGGTGACACCATGAACTTGTGGATCGATATCGCGCGCGAAGAACTGCTGAAGACCATCGCCGAATGGGACGTGCTGGTGATCAACGACGAAGAAGCGCACATGCTGTCGGGCGAGAAGAGCCTGCGCAAGTCCGCCGAGAAGATTCTGGCGATGGGCCCCAAGACGCTGATCATCAAGCGCGGTGGCGACGGGGCGGCCATCTACCGGGCGGACCACTACTTTGTCGCGCCAGCCTTTCCCTTGGATTCGCTGTTCGACCCGACAGGCGCGGGCGACTGCTTCGCCGGCGGCTTCTTCGGCTATCTGGCGGGCATTGGCTTCAATCCGGCTTCGGACTTCGACAAGAAGGAATTGAACCGGGCCGTGGTCTTCGGTTCGGTGATGGGCAGCTACTGCTGCGAGAGGTTCGGAGTTGACCGCTTCCGCACGCTCACGCGCGAAGAAATCGACGCGCGGTACAACCAGTTCAAAGAGTTCACCCACTTCTAAGGGCACGCTGGCGCTGCTGACAGTCGCGCTGGCAACAATCACGGCATTGAGCGGCTGGTGGTTCCACCACCAAGGCCAGTCCCTTTGGTATGGCGATGCTGAGGCGCACCTCAACATCGCCCGCCGGATTGTCGATTCCAAGACTCCCGGGTATGAGCAGATCGGCACCGTCTGGCTGCCGCTGCTGCACTGGCTGCTGATCCCGCTCACGCGCATCGATGCGTTTTGGCAATCGGGACTGGCCGGGACGATCACCAGCGGGATGTGTCTGGTGGTGGCCGCGCTGTTCGCCTTTGCATTGGCGCGCATGAGCTTCAAGTCCGAAGCAGCAGGGGCGGCGGCGGCGCTGGCGCTGGTGTTGAACCCGAATCTGCTGTATCTGGCCTCGGCTCCGATGACGGAGCCGCTGTTTTTTGCCTGCGAACTGGGCCTGGCGGCGGCGGTGGTGTGGTTTGCGCAATCGGGCAAATGGGTGGCGGTGGTGCTGGCGGGCCTGGCCGGGTGTGCGGGCACACTGGTCCGGTATGACGGTTGGGTGTTGCTGCCGGTGGCGGCTTTCGCCATTGCGATATCGGGACGGCGCTGGGGGCCGTTGCTCACTTTCTGCCTGGTGGCGGGACTGGGACCCTGCTACTGGCTGGTCCACAATCGCTGGTTCTATTCGAGTTGGCTCGAGTTCTACAACGGCCCCTATTCGGCCATGGCGATCCAGGGCGACAGACCCTATCCCGGGCGTGGGGACTGGCAGTTAGCCTTCCTGCAAGTGCGCACGGCGGCGGAGCTTTGCGCCGGGTGGGGCGTACTGATTGCCGCCGGATTGGGCCTTGCCGGTGTCGTCCTGAAGCGCGCCGGTTGGGGCTTCCTGTTGCTGGCGACAGTGCCGCTGTTCTATGTGTCAAGCGTCCATTCGGGAGGGACGCCGATCTTTGTGCCCGGCCTGTGGCCGAACAGCTACTACAACACGCGCTACGGCCTAGCCATCCTGCCGCTCGCGGCCTTCTGTGCCGCCGGCTTGGTTTCGGTGATCCCGTGGCGCGCGGCGGCACTGATCACGACACTACTGCTGTCGATCGCCCCGTGGGCCGCCTACCCGCGGCAGGACAACTGGGTGGTCTGGAAGGAAGCTCAGGTGAACTCCGCCGCCCGCCGGTTGTGGACCACGGGGGCGCGCGACTTTCTGCGCAACGAACACCGGCGCGGGGATCAGCTGATGGTCTCTTTTGGGGATCTGTCGGGCATTCTCCGCACTTCCGGCATTTCATTCCGCCACTGCTATCACGAAG
>JBIKMK010000369.1:0-4922 GCA_044359315.1 Bryobacteraceae bacterium
GCTTCACCGGAAGGCCTCCTCACGGAAGCGGATGACGGTCTGGGTCCGCGCCTGGTTCAGCCAACGTTCCACCGATGCGTCCAACTGCTGTTGTTCCAGCAGCAGCTCGATCCGGTTCCGCACCTGCCCAGCGGGCGGCGGCGGCGCGGTGGAGGTGGCCCGCCAGTCCGGGATGAACTTCTGCTCGTAGTAGCTGAGCACGTCCTCGGGCGATACCTGAATGCCGGGCCGGAAGCGCGAGTCGATGAAGCGCAGCAGCGTTACCTGCCACTGCAGCTGGGCCACCAGATCCGGTTCACTGACACGATAGGCCTCCAATGACGCGCGGTAGAGCAGGTCACTGTCTTGAAACCGCGTCTTCTTCAGTTCGGCCAGCAGTGAGGAGGCTGCGGCGGGCTCCGGCGGGGTGTAGTCCGCCAGCACCATTTCACGCCGGATGATGGTTTGGTCCACCAGCCGCTCCGCCGCTTCGCGCAGGGTGGCAGGTTCCAACTTCAATGGCTGGCCATCAATCAAGGCGGCCACGCGCACTTGTGTCCGCACGTCTTCCAGTGTCACCACGGCGCTGGCCACCGTCACCGCCAACCGGTCGACGATCTCGGCCGAGAGCGGGGCCACACACAGAAAGGCGATGAGGGAACAGGTGCGCATCAGAACGTTTGCCCCAGTGAGAAATGGAACTGGAAGGCGCTGATGCCCTGGTTGGTCTGCTTACCGGTGCCGAACAGCAATTGCTCGCGCGTGCCCTCAAAGCCGAAAAAGCGCGGCGAGTTTGGGCTGTAGCCCAAGTCGATACGGATGGGGCCAATCGGCGTCTTGTAGCGGAGCCCGATGCCGAGCGTCTGCACCATATAGTTGAAGTCCGTCTGATCGCGCTGGCGGTAGCGGAAGCTGATGTCGCCCACGCGGGAAAAGACGTTGCCCATATCGTGGAACAGCACACCGCCCAGCGTGTCACCCAGCACCGGCAAACGCAACTCATGGCCGAACATCAGCAGTGCCTTGCCGCCCACCGGGAACCCGGTGACCGGATCACGCGGGCCGGCCTGATTCTCCGGGAAGCCGCGATGGCTGGCGGAGCCGCCAGCGTAGAAGCGCTCCGGGAAGGGCACATCACGGAGCACTCCGCCCGTCAGCCGTTCCTGCAGGCCGAAGGTCAATGTCCGGGCCAGCGTCAGGTCGCGATTGATCGGGTGATAAGTGGAGTTGCGGCCGATCAGGCGGATGAAGTTTGATTCGGAGCCCAGAAACTTGCTGGACACGGCGGTGTCGAGCGAGTTGTAGATGCCCCGCTTGGAATCGATCGGGTCATCGCGCCGGTCCTGGATGAAGGCGGCGGACAGGATGCCGAGGCGCACCGGTTGCGCCAGCCGGGGAATCAGTTGGGGCTGGATCTGCAATGTCTTTTCATCGATGCTGACGCGGCGCACGGCATAACGGGCCTGGATGGTATTGGTCTTGGAGATGCGGTCGCTTAACTGGATGGCGGTTTCCAGGCGCAGTGCGCTGTAGGTGCGGACATCGTTCGATTCGTCATAAAGAGCGCTGACGGCCAGGCTGAGATTGTCGCGATCACGGAAGTGCGGTGCGACGTAGATGGTCTGCACGCGGCTCTGGATATTGGACAGGCGGCCCTGCAGGCTGACGGTGTGACCCAGCCCCAAGAAGTTCACCCGGTTCAACCCCAGGTTGACCCGCGGGCTGAAGCCGGTGCCGCCACCGGGGCTGTCAAAGCTCTGCACGCCGGACCCGATGCGGCCCACCTGGGCACCCAAGGCGGCGTTGAACGAGTACTTCTTGGCCTCTTCAATATCGAAGACCACCAACTTCGATGCTTCGACGCCCTCCGGGTTGCGGATGCCCACTTCGACGCGGGCAAAGATACCCAGATCGTAGAGCCGCTTCTGGCTTTCCAGCAGTTGCCCCAACGAGAGCGGCTGGCCGGCCTTTAGCAGCAGCCGCGTTTCCACCAGACGCGGGTCGGTCCGTTCCAGGCCGGTCACCAGCACATCCCGGACAAAGCGTTGCGCACCGAACCGCAGATCCACTTTCAGCTTCACCGCCTGCGGCGTATCGCCGGCCAGCACGGTCCAATCAAACGAAGCTTCCGTGTAGCCTTCATTGAACAGCGCACTCAGCACCGCATCGCGATCCGTGGCGATGGTTACTTCACTGAAAGGCTGCCCCGGTGCCGATTGCATCAGCGCCCGGATACCTGGTTCGCTGGCCGGGCTGGCCCCGGCGATGTCGAGCGACGAAATCAAGTACTGCGCGCCTTCGTCCACCTTAAAGCTGACCGTCTGCAACCGTTGCTTGCCGGTGGTCTCTGTTTGTACGGTGGCTTGGACCTGGGCATTTAGAAAGCCGTTAGTGCGGTAAAGCGACGTGATCGCGGCTTGATCGGCCTCCAGCAAGCGCCCACTGAAGCGGCCTTGCCGATAGCGGACCCGGGTGGCAGGTTGAATGGACACGCGCTCCCGCAGCGTGGCTTCGTCAAAATAGCGCTGGCCGGAAAAGGAGATGCTGGCCAGCTTCGTCCGCGGCCCCCGGTCCACGGCAAAGGTGATCTTTTCCCGGCCATCCACCTGCCCCCGCTCAAAATCCACATCGGCCTCAAAATAGCCCTGGGCTTGCAGATAGCTGGCGATGGTGCGGGTACCTTCGTTCAGCAGTTCCCGATCCACCGATTTCTCCTGAAAGACAGGCACCAGCTTGCGGATCAACCCGGGCGACATCTTGACGCCCTCCACCCGGACATCGACGGGCACTTTGTCGTCGATCTCGATGGTGGGGACGGCGACACCTGCTCCGGGTTGCCATTCCAGGCCGCGCAGGCTGACGTTCGACATCAGGTAGCCGCGCTTCTCCAGCGCCTTCCGGATACGCTGCACACCCTGGCTCACCCGTTGTTCGGTAACGCTGCGATAGCCGGCCCAGCCCCACAGCCGTTGCCATCCACTGGCCCGCGCCACTGCTTCGTCCGTCAGTTGCGTCTTGCCGGATACCTTGGGTGTCGTGAAGCGTGCACGCCGCCCGGGGGTAACCTGATACTCTATGTCCACCAGCGAGGTGGCGGCATTGCGCGTGGTGCGCACGTCGGTCTTGGCTTCGTAGAAGCCGTTGATGCGCAGCAGCCCAGTCAGGTTATCCAGTGACTGGCGCAGCTTGGATTCACTGAACTCTGAACCTAGCGCCAGCTTGGCGGTGTTGGCCAACTGGATGGCGCTGGGGGGCTCGTGCTCGCCGCGCACGCGCTGCCCGCCAACAAACCAGCGGGGCGTCAGCCGGAACGTCAGTACCCCGGCGGTGAGATCAACGGCAATGTCGTCAAACCGGCCCGTTTCATAGAGGCGCTCAATCGATTGCCGGACGGTGGCGGCGGAGTAGGGACCGGGCTGGACAGTCACCAGCGCTCGCAGCTCAGAGGCTGCCTGGGGTGGCGGGTCAAAGCGAATCTCGTTCACCTGAGCCCGCACACAACAAGCGATCAGGACCAGGAACGTGAAACGGCTCACACGAATGTCATGATAACAAGTAACGCCCCATGACCCCGCGCACACCGTTCCATCCCGGTGAGCAGGACCGCTATTCGCGCCAGATTCTCTTTCCCGGGATTGGTCTCGAAGGACAGGCCAAGCTCCAGCAAGCCCGCGTGGCCATTGTAGGCTGTGGCGCGCTGGGCAGCTTCCACGCCGGGGCGTTGGCGCGCGCCGGCGTCGGGCGGCTGACTTTGATTGATCGCGACTACGTGGAGCTCAGCAACCTGCAACGCCAGTGGCTCTACGAAGAGGCCGATGCCGAACAGGGTTTGCCCAAAGCGGTGGCCGCCGCTCAACGTCTTCAACGCATCAACTCCGGCGTTCAAACCGTCCCGCAAGTGGCGGACCTGACGCCCGAGTCAGCCGAAGATCTGCTGGCTGACGCGGACCTGATCCTTGATGGCACCGACAACTTCGAATCGCGCTATCTGATCAACGACTATTCGCAGTCGGTCGGGGTGCCGTGGGTCTACGGCGCGGCCGTGGCCAGTTACGGCCTGGTGATGCCCGTCATCCCGGGCCGGACGGCCTGCTTCCGGTGCGTCTATCCGGAGCCCCCTTCCGGCGCGCAGCCCACTTGCGAAACCGCGGGCGTCGTCAACACCATCACCAGCGTCATCGCCTCGCTGCAAGTCTCGCTGGCGCTGCGCATCCTGGTGGGAGACACCGTGCCCGGCACGCTGCTGACGCTGGATGTCTGGACTGGCATCACCCGCTCCATTGCCGCGCCATCGCCTGACCCGGAATGTCCCTGCTGCGGGCAGCGGAACTTTGAGTATCTCGACGGCTGCCACCGCGCGCCGGTCAGCCTGTGCGGCCGCAACGCGGTGCAGATCCATGAACGCACGCGGCCCCTGGATCTGGCGGCGCTGGAAGCACAACTGGCACCGCTGGGCCCGGTCCGCGCCAATGGCTTCGCGCTGCGCTTCTTGCACCAGCAGTATGAGTTAACTTTCTTCCCCGATGGCCGGGCCATCATCAAGGGGACAACGGACCCGGGCATCGCGCGAAGCCTCTACGCACGGTTCGTGGGGGCGTAGCACTTGCAGCTGAACTTCGTTGGTTAACACTCCACCGCTCCCCAACGTCTTCTTCACGTGACCCGGCGCCGGGCGCGTTTCCAAACTGAAGGAGAATTCTGATGCAACTGCTTCGTACCGCTACGATCGCTCTGGCGATCCTGCCGCTTTTTGCGGGCGGCTTCTATCTGGAACTGGGTAGTCCGGCCGCCAGTTCTGATCCGAAGGCCAAAGGCGCTGTGCTGGTGACCCGCTTCACCGGCTGTCATGAACCGGAGAAAGGCGCACTGGAGGCCGTCGCCGTGGGCATGGTGAAAGGTCAACGGCAGAGCCTGCCGCTGAAGCTGACCCCCTTGGCGCAACC
>JBIKMK010000370.1:0-4917 GCA_044359315.1 Bryobacteraceae bacterium
GTTGTTGGTACCGGGGATGTTGAACCGGATCCCGCTGGCGGCGCTGGCGGCGATTCTGATCATGATCGGTTACAAGCTAGCCAAGGTGGAGTTATTCCGGCAGATGTACCGGGCGGGATGGGATCAGTTTCTGCCGTTCATTGTCACCGTGGTCGCCATTGTCTTCACGGACCTGCTAAAGGGAGTGCTGGTTGGCTTCGCCGTGGGCATCTTCTTTGTGGTCCGCGCCAACCATCATCAGGCGGTGACGCTGGTGAGCCAGGAAAGCTACTATCTGATGCGGCTGAATAAGGACGCGACGTTTGTCCACAAGGCCATGATCAAGTCCTTGCTGCGTACCATTCCGGACGGCGCGACGCTGATCATTGATGGCACCAAGGCGTTGTATGTTGACCACGATATCGCCGAGGTGGTCTCGGAGTTCCGCCAGGCGGCGTACTTCCGCAAGATCACCGTGGAAACGAAGAACTTCGACCACAAACTGCGGGCGGGCATGGTGGTTACCGCCCATTAGCAATAGAAACGGACATCATGGATTCCTATAAGAAACTTCTTCTGGCCAATAAGGCGTGGGTGCAAGACCGCATCAGCATCCGCCCGGATTACTTCGAGGTGATGTCGAAGGATCAGACGCCGGAGTTTCTCTGGATTGGCTGCTCTGATTCGCGGGTGCCCGCCGAAGACATCACCGGGACGGAGCCCGGCGAACTATTCGTGCACCGCAACGTGGCCAACCTGGTGATCCACACTGACTTCAATATGCTCAGCGTCCTGCAGTACGCAGTGGAGGTGCTGAAGGTGAAGCACGTCATCGTGTGCGGCCACTATGGCTGCGGCGGTGTGCAGAATGCGATGTCCCGCAAGCATCTGGGCCTGATCAACAAATGGCTGCGCCACATCAAGGACGTTTACCGCTTCCACGCCCGCGAACTGGAGACGATCCAGGACGAGGGTAAGCGGCTGCGGAGACTGGTGGAACTCAACGTCGCCGAGCAGGTGCAGAATCTGGCGGAGACGTCGTTCGTGCAGCGGGCTTGGCTGAACGAACAGCGTCCGGAAGTGCACGGCTGGGTCTATGACATGCAGACCGGGTATCTGAAGGAGATCGCCCACATGTCACCGGGAACTCACCTGGAACAGATCTACGAGTTCGAGTTCAACGACAGGTCGGGGAATGGACACTCCTAAACCGCACGCCACTAATTGAGCAGGTTGCGCCGCGCATAGCCCGAGACGATAGGTGCGGGCGGCACCCATTGCGGATTGCGGGCCTGTTGTTCAAAGCGTTTGATGGCGATGTCGAAATCGTTCAGCAGCTGACGCTTCAACGCATCGGGCGCAAACGAGTGGTTCAGGCTGTTCCGGCCCAGTTGCACAACTTCTTCCCAGCTCAACTGAAAGGTGCGGATGGCGGTGAAGTATTCGTCCGTCAGGTTGGAATCCCAGCTGCCCTGGTCATCCGTATTGAGGCAGACCGGGATGCCGAACCGCAGATACTCAATGAACGGGTGCGTCGCGAGGTCGGGCGTGTACTCCAGCAGCTTGTTCGAGACCAGGTTGCTTTCGATCAAAGTCCGGCCGTGGCGCAGCAGCAGCATCGTGTCCGGGTCAGAAATCAGGTTCAGCCCGTGACCAATGCGTTCCGCACCCAACACCAACGTGTTGCGGACATCGCGGCCGGGGGAATCCACTTCGCCGCCGTGGAGCGACACATGGATGCCTGAATACTTACGCCGCTGGGCGCGGAAAGCCTCAAAGAAGCGCAGCGGATGGCCCTTATCGTTGTCTTCGCGGCCAGCCATGTTGACGCCCACCCAGTAGTCACGGTTGCGGTCGACAAACGCAAACGTGTCCGTCAGGCGCTGCTCCGCCGTGGGGATGAAGCGGATGAAGATGCCTTGGTAGCGGACCGGAATAGGCGACTCCGCGGCCACCTTCTTCAGTGCCGCGGTGGCCGCATCGGGATCGGTGGCCGCCAGCGGTGAGGCCATCACCTCGGTATAGCGAATCCCTTCGGCGGCCCAGCGCTTCAAGGTCTTGGCAAACACCTCAGCCCCCACTTCGTGATCGCGCGCCAGGTCGGTGATCCGCGCGACGATGCGTTCAAAGAACTCATCGCGGCCTTCGCCCGGGTGGTCGAGAATGTGGGCCGAGATCCATTCATCGCGTGGAGCATCGCGTAGGGGAATGTATTCGCCCTTCTCACAATCGGACAAGGCCTGAAAGCGGGCGCGGGGAATGTTGCGCCATAGAAGCGGCACCGCCTCCGGCCCGCAGTTGGAGATGCGCACGCGGGTATAGAAGCGGTCCTTGGCGGACTCATACCAATCCGACGCCCAGAAGGAGAGCGAGTAGTGGACGTGCAGGTCCGCCCCCTTGGGCATCGCATACAGGAATGCGTAAAGTTGCGCGGGTGTCAACGTGCGCTTCAGCTGTTCAAAGCGCGGGCCGAACTCCTGCGCCGACGCGCAGAGCGCGGTCAGGATGAGAGATACGATGGTGCGTCGCAAACCGCCAGTATCGCATCCGGGCCGGATCGAGGCAGCCAGCGAAAGTCAGCAGACCGCTCCGTTGCCGTCGCGGCTCGGTAAGCGAACCTAGAACACCTTGCGGCTTTCGAGATTGGCCTCGATGTCTTTGCGAGCGCGCCAGACCGGGCGCATCTGCTTTTGCGACATCAAGGGCAGTTGATCTTCAATGTGCTTGGACCCGGCGCGGGACCAGTTGCCATAGGTGAGCAACGCTTCCGCCCGGACGGGATTTGCGAACTCGACCACCGCGTGATAGCTGTCGCCGTGCACGCCTTCCGCTTTGCCTTGGACAAACGGACCAATGTTGACTGTACGGATAGCCCCGAGCGAGGAAGGCGCACCGTTGGCTGGGAGATCGAGCGAACCGCGGCGTAGCCGGATGGCGTCGCCCCACTTGACATGCAGCGAGCCATATTCAGCTTCCAGCTTACCCGCCGCGGCATCGAGCGCCGCCACCGCCTTCGCCGGGTCGGCAAAGCCGCGCGGAGTGGTCAGCGGCTGGCGTTCATCGGTGGGCACGGCATGGCCGCCGATGGAGCGCAAGCCCGGCCCGGCGTTTTGCATGAAGTGATAGAACAACAGTGCGCCATCGCTGGAGTTTTCCGTGTCGCCATCCCAGGCGGCCAGGATGTCAGCAGCCAGCTTGGCGCGCGCCGAACCCAACTGCTTGGCGTGGGCCACCAAGTCCGCCTTGAACTGATCAGCCGTCTCGACATGCGTTGAAAGCTTGGCGGCCTTCAGATCCTCAAAGCTGAACTTCTCCGGGCGCGACAGAATTCGGATACTGCGCTGCGCGCGGCTGGTGATGCCGGTCGGTGGCGCGGTGTAAGCGGGGAACTTCGCTGGGTCGAGCAGCATCGGGTAGGCCGAGGTCCAGGGCGGATCGTTGGCATTCTGCACAAACCCAGCCTTGGGGTCGATCACCATGGGAAGGTCCTCGTAAGGATGGATACGGTTCCAGATCAGTGCTGAGCGGTCCCCTTGAATCAGGCCGGACCAGAACTTCGTGTCGCCGGTCGAACGCTTCGGGATCGCCGCATTGAACAAATAGAGAATGTGGCCGTCACGATCGGCATAGGTGGTGTTGAATAGCGGCAGTTGCAAGTCCCGCATGGCGGCCTGGAACTGATCGAGGTTCTGCGCCAAACCCATCTTCCACAACTGTTCGGCCAGGCGGGGCCGGTCGAGAGCGGTCACCCGGAGGGCAGCCGTCAGGCCGTCACGCTCCACCACCACGGGACCATGCACGCTGCTCTTCACCGTCAGGGGCTCTTGCTTAAAGGTGCCGTCGGGCTGGCGGATGCGGATGGTCTGCTGCTCTACTTTGAAGGGCAGCTTCTTGCCGTCAAGCACATAGCCGCCGTCGCGCAATGTCAGCCGGTAGAGGTCCGCACCATCGAAGGTGTTGGTGGTCTGGCTCCAGCCCAGATGGTCGTTGAAGCAGAGCCGCAGCGTGGGGAAGCCCACCCAGACGGCGCCCGATGAGTTGACTCCGGGGGCCACCAGATGGACCTCAAAGTAGGTGTGCAAATCGGCCCATTGCAGGTGGCTGTTGCTGATCAGCATCGCCTTGCCGGAGGTGGTGCGCGACGGCGCCAGCGCCCAGCCATTGGAGCCATGCACTTCGCCCGTGTTGCCCAGGCGGACCATCTGGTTCACCTTCAGCGGGCTGGCGATCCAGTCAAAGTGGATCACGCGCATGATGTGGCCCAGCACGTCGGCCGGGGTAAAGGGCAGCGCGGCTCGGGCCGGTTCACTTAGTTGATCGCGATGTTCGCGCGCCCAGCCGTTGAGGCCATCGGCAAAGGCTTGCAGCAGCGGCGCGAACTCCGGGCTCTGTTGCGACGCCCACAGCTTAGCCCGCTCCGGGATGCCGTTGCGGCGGACCCAACGGTCGACTTCCACAAACGATTCATCTCCGCTACGGCTGCTGGATCGCGCTCCGCTGCCATAGAACTCCGCACCCCGTCCGCGGGCCTGCACATAAAGCCGCGTCAGCAGCTCGGCGTGAGCCTCCATCTGCGCATAGCCGTAAGCGTAGAAGAGGCTGGCGTGATCCTTCGCGTAGATGTGCGGGATGCCGAAGCGGTCCCACAGGATCTCCGTTCCCTTGGAGGGCGGTGCGGCGACCAGGGGCAGTGTGAAAGCCAGCGCGGAGAGCAGCAGCGTGCGCAACATGCCCTTCAGAATAGCGCCCTGCGATCAGCCCCACGCTCGGACCGGCATGGGGCTGATCGAGGCGGTGACAGCTAGACCAGTGCTACGGCACCGTGATGGTCACAGTGGCCGTTGTGGGGGTGGTGCAGGTGGCCGTCCACCAGATAGTCCACGTGGTCGCCGTGCGGCACGGCCGGGTGGCCACAATCGGGGCCATGCTGATGCGCGG
>JBIKMK010000018.1:0-16444 GCA_044359315.1 Bryobacteraceae bacterium
CACCTGATCAACCAGCGCTCCGACGTCAACCGCGTGATTGCCCACTGCGGTGGTCACACGGCGTTCAGCGAGGCCCAGGTGCGGCCCAGCGCGATCACCGAAGAGCGTCTCGACCGGCTGCGCCGCGCCGATGCGATTGTGCGCGAGATGTCGGAGCAGTCGGGCTTTGAGCAGCAGGTTTGGCAGTTTCCGGTGGTGCTGATCCCCCTCGGCGATCCAGCGCGTCCCGATTCCGTGGTGCTGCGGCCCATCTATTCCGTTGACGGCATGACGGCCAGCGCGGTGGCGATGCCGGATGAATTGCGGGAGGCGTTGGTGGCGCGGCTGCTCGAAATTCCGGGCGTGGCCCACGTGCTCTACGACATCACCCACAAGCCTCCGGCGACGATTGAGTGGGAGTAGTCGCGCGGTGGGGCGCTACAATTTGAGAGATTGGTGGCCCGAGAAGAACTACATCGCTTGGTGGACCTGCTGCCGGATGCGGACTGCTCCGTTGCCCAGCGTGTACTCTCGTCGCTGGTGGAGACGGAAGGTTCTCCAGAAGCCTTCGCTGCTCACGAGCCGAATGATGAGACGATCGCCGCGCTACGAGAGTCGCAAGAGGGCCGAGGACTGAAGCGGTTCGATTCCTTCAGCGACTTTCTAGATCAGATCTGATGCCGCTCGGCGCATCGTTGACCTGCTGCAGGCCCAGCTTACCGCAACCTGCCGGAGTAGCTACCCCGACACGCGCTGCAGGTGGGTGTCCTGGAGTGCGAGCAGGAGGTGGGGTTGGCAAGTATCGCGGTTTCTTCGATGATGGTGGGTATATGGCGCGTCGCAAGAAGTTCGACGAAGGCAAGGGGGTGCGGGAAATCGCGCGGGAACGCGTGGGCACCGTCCCGGCGACGAAAGTGATAGTCTCGAAACTCAAGAAGCCACCGAAGTATAAGAGACCACCGGGCGAGGAAAAAGAATGAAGGGTTTGCTGCTGTTGCTGGGTTGCGCGCTGGGCGCGTTTGCTGAAACGAAGTTGCTGAAGAATGCCACCGTGATCGATGGCACCGGATCGGCCGCCAAGCCCGAAACTTCGATCCTGGTGGTGGATGGACATATCACTCAGATCGGCCACAACATCAAGGCGCCGAAAGACGCGGAAGTGATCGACCTGACGGGCAAGTACGTCATTCCCGGTCTGATCGCGTCCCACGGCCACTTGGGTAACACCAAGGGCTTCATCCAGGACCCCAAAAACTTCACCCGCGAGAACGCCGAAGCGCAGTTGAAGAACTACGCCTCCTATGGCATCACCACCATGGTGTCGATGGGAAGTGACCAGTCGCCCGTCTGGGCCATTCGGACGGAGCAGCGCGCGGGGCGGCCTTCCATTGCCCGCGTCATCACAGCCGGCCGCGGCTTCACCGGCAAGAATGGCTATCCCACCTCCGCCATGGGCATGAAGGGCGTGCCGTATGAGATCGAGACCGTGGAGCAGGCGCAGAAGGCCGTCGATGAGCAGGCGGCGCTGAAGGTGGACCTGATCAAAATCTGGATGGACGACCACTTGGGCAAGGAGAAGAAGATCTCCCCCGAACTGGCCAAAGCCATCATCGCCCAGGCCCATAAGCATGGTCTGAAAGTAGCTGCGCATATCTTCTACCGTGAAGATGCACGCGCGCTGATGGAAGGCGGCCTGGACATGATCGTCCACAGTGTCCGCGACAAACCCGTGGACGACAGTTTCATCGCCTTGATGAAGAAGACCGGTGCCCGGCAAGGCGCGGCGACGCTGGCCCGCGAGATCTCGATGTTCTACTATGCCGAACCCCGGCCGTTTCTGGATGACCCGTTCTTTACGCGTGGCGTGGGTGGGCCCAATGGCGAGATTGTGACGCGGATGAAGTCCGCCGCCTATCAGCAAGGCCAGAAGATTGATCCGGATCACAAGCTCTACCCGGACTTTCTGGAGACCGCCAAGAAGAACCTGAAGAAGCTCTACGATGCCGGCATTCCGGTGGGCATGGGCAGCGACTCCGGCCCGCCCGTTCGCTTCCCGGGCTACTTTGAGCACTGGGAAATGGAGTTGATGCAGGAAGCGGGCCTGAAGCCGGCCCAGATTATTGTTTGCGCCACGCGCAACAATGCCCAAAGCTATGGCTGGGATAAGCAGATCGGCACCCTGGAAAAAGGGAAATGGGCCGATCTGGTGGTGCTGAGCAAAGACCCGACGGCGGACGTCAAAAACATGCGCGCCATCGAAATGACGATGGTGGCGGGCAACGTGGCCTACAAGGCGAAGTAAGCCCGCGCCAGCTGCTGGCCTGACGAGCGAAGGCTCTACTTCGGCCCGGCGGCGGCGTGAGGAAGAGAGCATGGGAGCGATGCCTGATTCGCCGCCTGTTTTCCATTTCATCAACGATAGTGTTCCCGCTGAAACTCGCCAAACTCTGCAGACAGCGTGTCTGGAGCGCGGCGTCGAGTTTCGCGAAACACAGTTCCGGCAGTTCATCTACCGGCCCGAGAACCAGTGCGAAGACGGCGATATGCTCTACCGGCCGGCTACCTCAATGGGGGCCTTGCGGGTGGAGCAGTTCATGATCTCGCCCCGGACCGCGACTTTCTATCGCGAGCCGGCGGGGTGTTTCTTCGCGGGCACCGGGTTCCCGCCGGTCTTCACCTACCACGGTGTTCCCACGCCTCGAACAGTGTCGGTGACGCAGCGCAGCCGCGTGCTGTTGCGGCAGCATGTCGATGAGCTGGGCGGGTTTCCGGTGGTGGCCAAGGTGATGGGCTTTTCCGGGGGCGCGGGCGTGGTGAAGATCGACAACTGGGCGACCCTGTATTCGTTCGTCGACTACGCCATGGCCGTGGGCCATCAGCCGCTGCTGCAGGCTTTCATTGAGGAAGCTCTTCACTGGCGCACCATCGTGGTGGGGGACCGGGTGGTGGCCGCGCATCGCAATACACCGGAGCCGGATGATTTTCGGACCTACGCCGCCGATGACCCGTCCGTGGTGGGCGAAGCACCGCCGGAGGTCACTGCGGCTTCCATCGCGGCCGTCCATGCGCTACGGCTTGAATTCGGCGGCGTCGATGTCCTGGAGCATCCCAGCGGCCGTGTCTACGTGCTGGAAGCGAACTTTCCCTGTTACTTTGCCCACGCGCAGGTGACTGCTGGGGTGGATATCTCCGGCGCGATGGTGGACCACCTGCTGGCGAAGCGCATGGCTCTGCTGGCCCAGTAGTGGCCGGTCTATTCGGGCGTACCTTCGTCCGTGGTGGTTGGCCGTCCGGATCGCGCGCGCAATGCCGCCACGCCCACCAGGGCCAGGCCGACCAAGCTCCAGGTCTGCGGCTCCGGTATGTCGAGCAAACTTGCCGGGTAGACCACCTTGGCGCTCTGCTCCTGGTTGAGGTCGAACTTTTTGGAGGTTCGCTCTTTGGAGCCCAGATCCAGTTTCGCCGTAGTCTCCTTGGAAGAGATGTCCGCCTTGTTGACATCTTCCTGTGCGCCATCCTGGCCCTTGGCGCGTGACTCCTGGAACTTGCCGGACTCTTCAAACTTGGTATCCGACTCGGTCTGCAGCCGATCGTTGGACTTGCTCCGCCGTTCGTTCTGGACGTCGTCGTCGGTAATGAGGTTGGACTTGCGGGCGCTCTCGGTTGTCAGCTCGGCCGCGATCTTGCGGGTTTCCTCGGCCGCTTTTTGGGACTGCTCCGCTTGGGCTTCCTGAGCAATTAGATCGAGGCCCTTTTTCTTGGCAGAATCCTCATCAGTATTCTCACGGGCTTGGAGTTTCGCCAGTTCTTCCGCGGCGTGGTTTTTGCCGGCTTCTTCGAGGTTGGCGTCGACTGCCTTTCTTCCCTCCTCCGCCGTGCGTGCCTGGGCGTTGGCCGCATCAATTTTGGCCCGGCCTTCCTTCTTGTTCTCTTCCGTCAGGGCGGCGGTGGCTGCGGGGGAATTGATTGTAATGGGTTCGGCCAACGCGGCTGCCGGTGCCAAGGCAGCGGTAGCGGTCAAGCGCCGCAGCATTTGCCGCCGCGAATCGCGGCCGACGCCCGTGGGCGGGGTGACGCGTGCTGTCAGGAGGCCGGCATCGGCCAGCCGGTCCAAGCGTTGCCACACCACTTCCCGCGACCAGCCCGTGGCTCCGGCTAACTCCGCCACTGTCCGCGTTCCGTCGCACAGAGTCCACAGCTGAGAGAGATCCGGACCCAGATTGCGGACATCGGAGGAGGGCGCGCCTGTTGGCTTCATGGGTTGCAGTCTAACCCTACCTTGCGGTCGACGCCAACTTTTACCAGATCAGTTTCAGCCCACCCTGCATCTGGCGCGGGTCGTTGGCCTGAGCCGTTACCCGGCCAAAGTTGGCACCGGCCGTCACGCCGGTATTGGGGCTGGCAAAGCGGACCCGGTTCATCGAATTGAATGCTTCGGCGCGGAACTGCAACCGGAGCTTTTCGGTCAGTTGGAAGGTCTTGAACACCGAAAGGTCGAGATTGTGGATGTGATGGTTCCGAAGGTTGGAAATCAACGGGCTCATGTTGCCCAGCGTAAAGGCCGCCGGCTGGCTGAAGACGCTGGTGTCGAACCACTTGTCCAGCCGCTGATGCGCGTCGACGTTCAAGGCGGCACTGCGGCCATTGTTGTTGGCGCGGATAGCTTCCGTGAACAGTCCGGCGGTGTTGTTGGCGCCGATGCCCAAGGCGGAGCCGGATTGGACGTTGTAGATGCCGTTGACTTGCCAGCCACCGATCACGGCATCCAGCACCTTCGACATGCCGGCCCCGAACTGGCGGCCCCGGCCCAGGGGCAATTCGTAGACGCCACTAAAGATCAGCCGGTGGGGCACGTCGACGCTTGAAACCGCGCGGCTGGCCATATAGTTCCAGCTGTCCTGATGGCTGGTGCCGACGTCGAGCGCCTTGGCCCAGACATAGCTGCCTTCAAACACGATGCCTTTGGAATAGCGCTTGCTAAAGGTGACCTGCAGCGAGTTGTAGTCCGAGGTCGAACCCTGAGAGAAAACCGGGTAGATGGCACCAAACTGCGGATAGGGCCGCAGCAACTGCGCTCGCGAGACCTGGCGGTTGGCCACCACGCCCGCGCCGCCGTTGCCGAAGAATGGGTTGTCCACCAGTTGGTTGAGTTGGTTGCCCAGGCTCAAAAAGCGAGGGTCCACCTGGTTCAGCGTGAAGCCGCCTTCGCCGCCGCGTGATAGCTGGCGGCCACGGTTGCCGACAAAAGCGGCTTCCAGCAGCACCGCGCCGGGCAACTCCCGCTGGATGGTTAAGTTGTATTGCAGCGTGTAGGGCGTGTTGGTGTTGCTCAGCGGCGCATCGAGGTTGCTGCCGATGGCGGTCAGGGCACCTTGTGACGATCCAGGGACGGGCTGGAAGCCGCCCGGGAACGGATTGCTCAACCGGTTTAGCGGCGTGATGCCATCCAGGCTGGCCACCCACGGGGTTTCGACACGGAAGCCGTAGGGTCCGACGGTGCCCTGCGCGGCCAGTGTGCTGGGTCCAAACAGTTGAGCGAAAGCGCCGCGGATGGTGGTCTTGTCGTTCCACTGGTAGGCGAAGCCCAGGCGCGGGGCCAAGTTGTTGAAGTCGCCATCAAACTGCGTGCGATCGTTGCCATTCACGCCGACAAAGCGCAAGCCACCCTGGAGGTTGCTGAAGCCCGGAACGCGCGTGGCCAGCGGCGAGGTGATGCTGGGGTCAAACCAGCTCAGCCGGTCATAGCGCTCCGTGCGGGGCGTGTCGAAATCGTAGCGGAGGCCCAGATTCAGGGTCAGCTTCCGCGTGATCCGCCAGTCGTCCTGGATGTAGAACGCATTGTAAAAGCTCTGCGAGGCGACGTTCTTCCAGTTCTGAAAGAAGTTGCCGCTGGTGCCAGTACCTAGCAAGAACGAGGCGAAGCCATAGCCGGCGGTGGCGCTGGCGGTGGTGGGGTTGGGGCCTTGGGTGAAGACGTTCGTAAAGCCAAAGGTGCCAGCGGCGCGCGCTTCCCAGACGTTGATCCGTAGCATGCGGCCTTCATAGCCGGTCTTGAGCGAATGTTTGCCGATCACGCGGCTGAAGCTGCCCGCCAGCCCATAGTTGTTGAAGCCGCTTTGGCGGTGGTCGCTGCCGCCGAGCGAAGTCTGGCCGGCGACATCAAAGCGCGGGAACATATAGCGATCCACGGCCGCGTCCAGCGCCCGGGGCAAGCCCAGGCTGGAGGGGACGAAGCCCAGACCCTGGTTGTCGAACAGAAAGCGGTTACGCGCAAACGAGAGGCGCACGTTGACCAGCGTCGTCGCGTTCACCGTGCTGGTGTAGTCCACCACGGCGTTGCGGCCGAAATCGTTATTGTTCACGCGGCCTTCGGCGATACCGAGATCGCCGGGAAACAACTGCGGCGGCCCGTTGAAGGACTTGCGATAGGAGAAGCGGCCGAAGAGGCGCTGCTTGTCCGTCAGGTTGTGGTCCACTCGGACGTCGGCGTTGTCGGTGTTGATGGTGGCCGCACCGTTGTTGTAGAAGTTGTTGCGGAAGGTGCCCGGGTCGCCGGGCTGATTGGCCTTGGGGTAGTAGCCCATGGTGGTGCGGGCGACAGCATCGAAGCGGTTGGCGGGAATCCGGTTGCCGGCAAACAGATCCCGGATGGAACCCGAGCCGGAGGGGTTGGGCCGCGTCGAATTCGGGTCGAAGATATTGATCACCTGCGTGGCACTGGCACGTGTGTTCGTGAAGTCTCCCGAGCGTTCCAGATCCGTCGGCACCGTGGTGAGGCGCTCGGCAAAGCTTCGCTCCCGCAGGCCTTCATACGATGCCAGGAAAAACGTTTTGTTCTTCTTGATCGGACCACTCACCGTGCCGCCAAACTGGTTGCGCTTGAAGCTGGCCAGGGCCGCCCCGCGCTGGTTGGCGAAGAAGTTGTTGGAATCGAGTACCGAGTTCCGCAGAAACTCGTAGGCGCTGCCGTGGAAGTCGTTGCCGCCGGACTTGTAGACCAGATTCAGCACGCTGGTGATGCTGCGGCCAAATTCGGCGCTAAAGTTCTGGGCCTGCATCTTGAACTCGGCCACGGCGTCCACCGAAGGGAACACCGAGAGCCCCGCAAATCCATTCACGGTTGGGAACGCCGCGCTGGAGCCATCCACCAGCACATCAAAGGTGCCGCCGCGCGCTCCGTTTACGCTATAGCCGACCGCATTGTGGGCGTTGCCGATGCCGCCCGTGACACCCGGCGTCAGGTTCACCAGCGAGTAGACGTTGCGGGTGTTCAGCGGCAGCTCCAGGATCCGCTTGTTGTCCACCACTTTGCCCACTGACGAAGTTGTTGCTTCCACCACCGCTGCGTCCGCAGCGACCGAAACCGAATCGCTAACCGCGCCCAACTGTAGGGTGACGTTGACGCGTGCCTGCTGCTGTACCTGCAGCCGGATGCCAGTTTGTTCGAACGTCTTGAAGCCGGCGGCAGTCACGGTTACCGTGTAACCGCTCGGCGGCAGCAACGGCGCGGTGTAGTTGCCCTCACCGTTGGAGGCGACCTCCAGTTTGGCACCGGTGGAGGCATTGGCGATCACCACTTTGGCGGCGGCCACCACGGCCCCACTGCCATCAGTGACCGTGCCAGTGATTGTTCCGGTGGACGTCTGCGCCCACGTGGCGGCGCTAAGAAAAAGAAAAGAAAGAATTAAACGATTGAATTGGGGCATGGCAGACTCTCCAGGACTTCAGTGAAGCGGGTTCTGACGCTGAAGGTAGCATGCGTTCCGTGCACGCTTCATGTGGGTAAGGTCAAAATGCCATGACAAATGTGCATCGGCAGCACATGTCCCCCAGGCGGGCTAGCCAGCCTGGATCGTGACGGATTCGACGATCCGCCCCTGGTGATCGAGCGTCAGGCGTTGATCGCGCCACACGGCCCTGCGTCCGGTCCAGCCGGCCACCCAGACGGCAAAGGCGAACACGTCCCAGGCCGGGGCCAGCCACCAGCGGCGGCGGGCTACCGGGCAATCGAGCACCACGACGCCGCCCACCCACGCCGACAACCAACGGAGACCCAACAGGAGGCCGGCCATCTGGGTATCAGCGCCGAGCAGCATGGCGGCCAACAACCAGACGCCCGCCTGCGCCACCGGCAAACCCGCAAAACCACCCGTGCGGGAGCAGCGGATTGTCCGCGCCCAGCGCACCTGATGCTCCCACACCTGCCGCCAGTTGCCATGCACTTGGGTCTCGACGACAACGGGCGCGAGTTCGGCCCGCAGGCCCAGTTGTGTGATCCCCTTGGCCAGTTGGTAGTCGTCGGCGATGTAGTCCGCCACGGCGGCTAGGCCACCGCTGCGATCGAGATCGCCGCGCCGGAACGCGAGAGTCGCACCCAGGCCGAACTCGCGGATGCCGATCAGGCGGGCCACCAGGACGCTGGGCATGAAGTCCGTCGCAATGCCCAAGGCTTCAAAGCGGCTGGGTGCTGAGTCACCGTGGGCGCGGTAGAGGCATGTCACCAGGCCCACTCCGGGTTCGAGCAACGTCCGCATGACGGCCCGCACGTAGTCGCGCGGCACCTCAATATCGGCATCGTTGACGATCCAGGTGGCGAACCGGGCGTGCTCGGCCAGGCGCATCAGCTTGCCGACTTTGCGATTGGCGGCGGGTAGTGATGCTTCGGTGGAAGTGAGCAGCTCAATGGTGCCGGGATAGTCCTGGTCGTGATGGCTGCGCATGGCCGTCTCCGGCGGCAGCTCACTTGGTGCGGAAGGCTTCAGGATGGAGACGGCCGGCCATTCGCCACCGGCGTGGCTGACGGTGTCTCTGCGTTGCAGAAAGCGGATGGCGGCCACGATGGCCAGCAACTGGTAGGCGGCTGGGATCAGCAGCAAGATGTTCCAAAGGGCCACCTTTATTGGCCCACCAGCCACACGCCGGCTGCCACGCAGGCCGCCCCGGCCCAACGCCTGGGCCCTACTTGCTCCTTCAGCAGAACGGACGCCAGGGCTGTTTCGATCACAATCGAAGCCGCCGTGGCCGGTACCGCAAAGCTGTACTCCGCCACTTCCAGTAGCTTCAAGAACGAGAAGAAAGAGAGCGCCATGAAGATCACGGAGGTAGCTAGCATCGTATACCGGCGCCGCATCCCTTCGCCCTTCATCGCGGAACTTTGCAGCAGATCGGCGAACACCGTCGCCACCACGACTCCGGCCACCAGCAGCCAGCGCGTCACGGGTTGCCTTCCGGTGGCTGCGCCGTAGCAGGCGTGGTGGAAGCAGCGGTGGGCGTCACCAGCGCCGCCCCAGCGACGATCAGCAATCCGCCCAACCAGCGCGTCAGGGAAACGGATTCACCCAGAAAAGCACTGCCCACCACCAGTGGCACCAAGTAACCGATGCTGGTCACCGGCAGAACGTAGGAGAGATCCGCCAAGCCCAGCAGCTTCACGCGCGACAGCGTCCACATGATCAGCAGCGCGATTCCGCCCAAGGTCCAAAAGCTGAAGACGCCGCCGTGCTTCATGCCCCAATTGAGCGCATAATTACCTGCGGCGTTAGCGATGATGACGAAGGCGGCTAGCGGGAGAGGGCGGCTCATTCTCCCGCCTTCCAATGATTCATCGTGCGCGTGTCAGAAGCTACCGGCAAGGCAGAGCAGTCCGGATAGTTTCGAGCTCAGCCTGCCACTCATCTTCCGTCATATCGATGAAGGGGATTCGCAACTCGGAAGAGTAACGGATAAACTCGATCCGGCCCATACCGAGCAGTGATGCTGCCCTTCCGCTGGAAACATGGTGCCGGCGGTAGAGCTCCAATACGATCAACTCTTTGACCACCTCAGGCAATGGCCGATTGAAGGTATTGAGGATCTCGACCAGATCTGAGTCCAGGGTCACCTGCATAGTGCTCCCCTTTCTCAGTCACCCGTAACACTGGCTGCCGCCTGGGCGTCCGCCACGAACTTCTTGCGCTTGGAACGGAGAGCCAGATACTCTTTGGCTTCCTTATACAGGCGCTTGGTGTCGCCATTCATGATGGCTTTGCTGACCACGCGCCAGGCGGCGGCGGGGCGGTAGTAGTATTCGTCGTAGAAGCGCTGCACCCAGTCCACCAGTTCGACGCGGTTCAGGCCGTCGTACTTGATGTTGGGCAGCTGGTGACCATTCTCGTCGGTCATCGAATCGAGCGTGATCAGATTGTTCTTCTGCGCGTAGTCGTAGAACTCAGTGCCCGGATAGGGGTGCGCGATCGAGACCTGGATGGTTTCGCAGTTCAGTTCCTTGGCGAAGTCGATCGTCTTACGGATCGAATCGCGGGTCTCGCCCGGCAAGCCCACGATGAAATCGGCATGGACCGTCAGGCCCAGCTTGTGCGCGTCCTTGGTGAACCGGCGCGCCATATCCACCGTCGCGCCCTTCTTGATGTTCTTCAAGATCTGCGGATCGCCCGATTCATAACCCACGATCATCAACCGGCCGCCGGCATCCTTCATCGCCGACAGCGTGTCGTAGTCGGTAGTGACGCGCGAGGTGCAGCTCCAGGTGACGCCCACCTTTTCGAGCTTCTTGCAGAGCGCGATCGTCCGTTCTTTCTTGTAGTTGAACGTGTCGTCGTCGAAGAAGACTTCCTTCAAGCCGGGGAAGTTGTCCTTGGCCCAGGCCACTTCGTTCACGACATCATCGATCGACCGCAGGCGCCAGCGGTGGCCGGAATGGGTTTGGGGCCACAGGCAGAACGTGCACATCGCCGGACAGCCGCGCGACGTGTAGAGGCTGATGAACGGGTTCAGCAGGAACGGCACGTTGTAGCGCGTAAAGTCCAGGTCGCGCTTGTAGATCTGGGTTACCCAGGGCAGTTCGTCCAGATTCTCAATCACCGGACCTTCGGGGTTGTGCATCAGGCCGCCGTTTTTGCGGAAGCTGACACCCGGCAACTCTTCCAGCGGCGTGCCCTTGGCGTAGTTGACGATCTGGTAGTCGAACTCTTTGCGGACCACAAAGTCGATCACCGGGTTCTCGCGCAGGATCTTCTCCGGTTCCACCGTTACCGGCGGGCCCACAAAGCAGACCTTCAGCTTGGGATTGACGTCGCGCATCATCCCGGCGATCTTCACATCGACCGCCAGACCCGGAGTTGAGGTGAACAGCACCAGCAGCTCAAAATCCTTGGCCATCTCCACCGTTTGCTCAATCGAGATATGGTGCGGCGGAGCGTCCACCACTTTTGAATCGGGCAGCAGGCCCGCCGGGTAGCAGAGCCACACCGGGTACCAGTAGGACTCAATCTCGCGAGTGGCCGGCCAGCGGGAACTAGCCCCGCCGTCAAAACCTTCAAACGAGGGCGGATTTAGGAAAAGAGTTCGCACGACACCTCCAGGATACCAACTCCCCACAATTCTGCCCCTCTCCGGGCACTGCTCTTTTGGCGAGGCGCGCAGAAACGGGGTGAAGCGGAGTACTAAATCCAATCCCCTACCTGCTGACGTATACGTTCTGCCGACCCAAGTCGGAGAAATCACCTGTTTGAAGGAGGAAATACATTGCGGATCACTTTTCTGTTGATCACGCTCGCCATGACGGCTTCGGCCGGTCCGTGTCTGGTGGGGTCCTTATCGGACTACATCAGCCTCGGTGCCGGAGGCTGCTCGCTGGGCGCCACGCCGGATGCGCCGGTCGTGAAAGGCTTCGCCATTACGCCGGGTCTGTTTGGTGCCACACCACTCGATCCCGGCTTTGTCACCATCACTCCCATTGACCTGCCTTCCCAGAAGGGCATCAATGTCGCCTACTCGACCACCGCGGTGCTGGCTGCCCTGGAGACCTTCTTCCAGTTTCAGATCACCGGCCCCAATCTGGTGGGCGTCGCGCAAACGCTGGCCAATTCCGCCGCCTCGGGCGACGGAGCGGTCACCGGACTCACCAATCTGTGCCGCGATGGCAGCTATGCCGGGGTCATCTTCGGATGCTCCGGTACGGACCACTCGCTGACCGTGGTCGAACTGGATGGCTTCTCGCTGACCATGGATTCGGCCTCATTCCCTGCTTCCAGCTTCTTCGACGTCTTCTTTGAGTTGACGCTGGATGGTGGGCTGGCTGGCACGGCCACCGGCGCATCGTCGTCGCTGGTATTCACGCAAACGCCGGAGCCTGGTGCTTGGGTGTTAACTCTCTGCGGCGGACTGGCGCTGGCCGGCCTGCGCTACCGATTCTCAAAACCAAGCCAACCAAGGAGCAATCAATGAGACCATTTCTGGCCATCTTTCTCTGTGGCCTGCTGACCTCGCCGCAAATGGCCTTCGCGTCCAACCACCGCGAAGCCCCCATCACGGCTCTCGATCACAAGGCCGATATCACGGACGTCTTCGCCTTCCGCAGCTACGATGGCGGCACGACCCCCAAGGTCACCTTCATCCTCTGCGTGGACCCTTTGCTGGAACCGGCCAACGGCCCCACCTTCTTCCCGTTTGATCCTGAGATTCTTTACGAGATCAAGATCGACAACAACCACGACGCCAGCGAAGACATCGTCTTCCAGTTCCGGTTCAACACGGAACAGCGGCTGCCCGGTCTGTTTACGGCGATGGTGGGGTCGGGCTCCAATGCCGCCATTGTTGCTCCAGCGAACTCGCCCGCGCCCGTGCCTCCGGGCACCGCGATTATCCCACCGAAGATCATGTCGTTTGGTGATGCTGGCTTGGGCCAGCGTCAGAACTACACTGTGACGATGGTGAAGGGTGGCGTGTCGACGCCGATCTCGGGTCCCGGTCCTTTCTATGCGCTGCCGGCCAACGCCGGTCCGCGCACGATTGACTATGACGCCATGTTCAACCAGGCCATCTTCACCGCGCCCAATGGCATCAAGGTGTTTGCGGGTACGGTGGACGATCCGTTCTGGCTGGACCTGGGCGGTACGTTTGACACCGCCAACCTGCGCACCGCCGTTCAAGGCGGCGTGCTGACGACCACCCAAAACAACGCCAAGGAGAATGTGGTGGCCGATACCGTAGCCGGCTATGCGGTCAACGCCATCGCCATTGAAGTGCCGGTGACCATGCTCACCAGAACGGGGCAAGTGGAAGCCTCCACCGCCCCCGCCGCCACCATTGGCGTCTGGGGTGCCACCTCCCGGCCTCGCGTCACCGTGCGCCGTGCTCCGCTGCCCGCCCAGGGCTCCGGCGGCTGGAGCCAGGTCCAGCGCATGGGCAATCCGCTGATCAACGAACTGTTGGTAGGCATCGGTTCCAAGGACAGGTTCAGCATGGATCAGCCGAAGAACGACGCACAGTTCGCGGGCTTCTTCCTCGATCCGGTGCTGGCGCGCGCCTTGAACGCCGCCACCGGAGGTGCGGTAGCCATTCCGGCCGTTCCGCGACTGGACCTGTTGCCGGTGGTGACCTACGCGCCACCGATCGCTGCGCCCGGCACTCCAGCCGGTCCGATTGCGGATCTGCTCCGCCTGAACACGGGCGTGGCGCCCACCATGCCCGCGGCGCAGAACCGGATGGGACTGCTGGGTGGTGACGCAGCGGGTTTCCCGAATGGCCGCCGCTTGGGCGACGATGTCGTGGATTCAGCGCTGCGGCTGGTGGTGGGTGGTGTGCTGGCTGCCCCCTTTGCCGGATACAACCCGGCCATTGGCGGCATGCTGGGCGATGGCGTCAACGTGAACGACGCTCCCTATCGCAATACGTTCCCGTATCTGGCCAATGCCCCCAGCGGCCGTGACCGCCGGCACATTGATCCAGGTGAGCCGGGCTGCACGGCGGGCGTGGGCCCAGCCTGCGCGCAGTAGGCATTCGTTCGGGTTGGCCCCAAAAGAAAGGGCGCTTCCGGAAAACCCCGGGAGCGCCCTTTTTCTATTGATAGCCCGTCAACTAATCCTGCGGGCCGCCTTCCTCAGCGGGTGAATCCACGCGGTGGAAGTTGGTGTAGTTGATGTTCAGCTCCGTCCGGCCCACAATTCGCGTGTCGGCAAAACTGGCGATCCTGGTGGGCACCGCCACTCCATCGCGAATCTGGAATTCGCGCACAAACTCAACCCGCTTCAGGAACACTGAGGGCGACTTCACGAAGCGGCCGGACTCCCGGACCGCCAGACAAGTCTGCGGATCCAGCCAGACCTCGCCCTTAAACAGGCCCACTTCCTTGCGTTTCGGGGTCAGCTCCACAATGTAGACCGACCGCGCGTCTCGTGTCTGCTCACCCTTAAACTTGAACTTGTAATTGGCCGGATTGATCACCAGCCGCTGGTCGGGATTCTCCGAAGCCTGCGCCTCGGTGGCCAGGTATCGGGCGATGACGTCTTTCTTGACGGTATTGTCGCCATCGAACCGCAACGCATCGTAGGTAATCCGGCCGACTTTGGAGATCACGCGGAGGGCACGGAGCTTGCCGCGCTTCTCCAGGCGCGGGATGGACGCTTCAATATCGACATCCATTTCGACGCCGCGCATCGCTTGACGCTGTAACTCCTGGGTGGACAGGTACTTGGCAACGACGGGCAAGTCCGCATCATCACCCGTATCGGCCACCGCCACCAGCCCCAGCATCAGCGCGGGTACAAATCGAGCTAAACCCATTCTCACCATTGTAGGACGATCGACACCCTCGATTGGTTGCAAACTCCGGCGACGGCAGGTTTTCGCCGCCCACGGATCGATTCCTTTTGCCAGATGAATCGCATATCGGCAGGCATGGCACAAAACAGAAAAGCCACCCGAAGGTGGCTTTTCAACGATAAATTGTCTTGGTGCGGTCGAGAGGACTTGAACCTCCACGAGATTGCTCCCGCTAGCACCTCAAGCTAGTGCGTCTGCCAATTCCGCCACGACCGCTTAGGGGTAAACCTAAAACTGCAAAAACTACTTCTTCACCGGCGCTGGCTGGGCCGGGGCCGGGGTTGCCGGCGTTGTCACTGAACCTTTCGCCGGAGGGGTGACCCCCAGCGGAATCTGCATCGGCTGACCGATCGGAGCGGACTGCCCGGGTTGGGCGGCCGGCGCTGATTTGGGCGTCACCGTTTTCAAGTTGGCTTTGTCGAGAATGGTCGATTCACCGGCACCGCCCTTGCCCGCATCGCGCGTTTGCAGCACCGCCAAAGAAAGCGACGTCACCATAAACAAACCAGCCGCCACCGTGGTGGCCTTGGAGAGAATGGTCGCGGCGCCCCGGGGGCCAAACGTCGTCTGGGAGCCCATGCCGCCAAATGCCCCTGCGATATCAGCCGCTTTGCCACTCTGCAGCAGCACAACGATGATCAGGAACAGGCAAACAACCACATGGATGACGGTGAGAAGAATCAGCATGACAACCTAAACCACTACCCAACAACAATCAAGCGAGCGCGAGCGCCCACCTCCCACAAAGTGTACCACTTCCACCAGCGCGTTGGCTTCAACCGGCGTTTGTGGCCAGTCCCGCTTGCGCACCAGCGCCCGGTTCAGTTCCACCGCCACGCGCCCGGAATCCACCTGAAGATGATCCAGCAACCCGGTGACGGACAAGCCCGCCGGCACGCTCCGCCGCTCGCCATTCAGTACAATTTCGATCAAACCAACAGTCTACCCCCGTTTCCCGCGCCTGCCCACAGCCAATTCTCAGTATGCTTTTGCATGTTTTTCCGGTGATCTGGACAAAAGTCGAGAAAAATGGGGTGGCGGCCTTGCTATATTTATGTGTTGAGCTCCGTGTAGGGTGGAGCCGAGATTCTCGTATGCCCAATTCGTACAGCGAAACTTATTTCCCCGTCCTCCTCCAGATGGTGTTGGCCACTGCGGTGGGGTTTGCCCTGGTTGCCCTGGGTGTGATTCTCGGGTACCGGGTGAAGAACAAGGTGAAGGATTCGCCGTATGAGTGCGGCGTCCAGCCGGTGGGTTCCGCCAAGGAACGGTTTAGCGTCAAGTTCTACTTGGTGGCGATGTTGTTCATCCTGTTCGACATCGAAGCGATTTTCCTCTATCCGTGGGCGGTGGTGTACCGCGACCTGAACCATGGTGCCAACCGCATGTTCGGCTTTGTGGAAATGTTGATCTTTGTGGTTTTGGTGCTGGCGGGCTTTTTCTACATCTGGAAGAAGGGCGTGCTGAACTGGCAGGCCGATCCGGGTCCGGCGGAGGCACCACCGGCCAAGGCTCCTGCGGCCTACTCGTTGAGTGAAAAGTAAAGTTCGGTCAAGTTTGAGGACTTAAGGACAACTTCGAAGGCATGGACAACTCTCATATCGCGGCCCTGGGTGGCCTGGTGCTGGAAGCATCGGACACGCTGAACGAGGCTACGGTTCACGTGGCCGCGGACAAGATCATTGAAGTGCTGAGACTGCTGAAGAGCCGGGGATTCAATCGGCTGAGCGCCGTTTCCGGCGTGGATTGGCATCCGCAGGAGCCGCGCTTTGAGCTGGTCTACAATTTGCATGCGTTGCCTCTCAAGGGCGGTAAGCAGGAGCGGATCCGGGTGAAGTGCCGAGTTTCCGGAGCATCGCCGGAA
>JBIKMK010000447.1:0-4275 GCA_044359315.1 Bryobacteraceae bacterium
TTCAAATTCTTGACGCCGGTCAGTTTGATCCGGATGAAGCGATTCGGCGTCACGGTGCGGTTCAGCAGGCGATGCAGGCGTCCCTGAGCGTCCAACGCGACATAATCTTCGCGGCCATCTTTGTCGAGATCGGCGGTCAAGAACAGCGTCGCCCCGGGCAGGATCTTGTCCTGCAGGTTGGCGCGCACCAAGCCCGAGTTATCGGGGTCCGCCGCCAGTGGTGCCTTGGCGGTGGCGCTCGATAGCACTTCGTACTTGCCATCGGCGTTGCTGTCGGCGGCGATCAGCTTGGTTGCGCCCGCCGCCACAAACGGTGCGGGTTCAGCGCTGAACTTGCCCGACAGCAGATCACGATACAGCGTCCCAGCCCGGCCGCGGTAAGAGACCGCGAGATCGGTGGCGCGGGTGTCCGGCACAAAGCGATAGGCGATACCCTCCACGGCTTCACCAGCCGCAAACGGAAAGTCCGCCGTGCGATCCACAAAGCCCGCCGTGCCTTGGTTGCGATAGAGCTTTGGTTGCGCACCCAGCAGGAACAGGTCCAGGTCGTAATCGTGGTCGTAGTCCAGCCAAACGGCGTCGTTGTAGCGTCCCGGCAGCGTCGTCTCCACTTTGCCCGCACGCACCAGTGAAACGCCCGAGCCGGTGACCACGGCCAGATCCGTGACGCCGTCGTTGTTGTAATCCGCGGCAGCGACCGAGACGATATCCGTGAGGCCAGCGACGCCGGAGACGGCGGTCTTGTTCCACCACGTCACTTGTCCATCGACGATGACGGCACCGGTGGCGCCTTCGGCCAGGATCTTGTCCTCAAACTTCAGCTCTACTTCGCGGAACGGTGCCAGCGGCGGGGGAACGGGGTCGAGAATTTCGGAGTAGGCGCTCCAATCGACATCTTCGGGTACAGCCGCGCCTTCGGCGTCTTTCTTGAGGCGTTGAAATTCCGCCAGCGCCTTCTGTGCGTCGGCCGCGCGACCAGAGGTTCGGTAGGCGTTGAACAGTTGGAAGCGGGCGGCCGCCAGATTGGTGTCCAGTTTCGCTGCTCGTTCAAACTCGACGATCGCTTCCGGCGTCTTGCCAGCCAGCTTCAGCATGACGCCCAGGTTATAGCGGGAGATGGGTTCGGCCGGGACCAGCTCGACGAACTTCTGGAACTGGGCCAGCGCCCGTTCATGATCGCCCAGCTTCTTCAGCTCAATACCTAGGTTGAAGTAGGTGTGAGGCAGTTTGGGGTCGCGCTTTTGGACGGCCTCGATCTCCGTCATCCCCTCTTTGGTCTTGCCGGCGCGCAGCAAAGCCAGGCCGTAGTTCAACCGCTCGCGGTCGGAATTGTGGGCCAGGGCGAGCGCTTTCTTAAATTCGTCCACGGCTTGGGCCTGCGTGGTGGGGTTCTCATAGAAGGCCTTGCCGAGGTTGCGATGGCGGGCCAAGCGCTCTTCTGTAGAAACAGCAATGGCTGGCTTCGGGCTTTGCGCCGAAACCAGCCATGCTGCACCAGCTAAAAAAACGGTGATCGAAAAAAGACTGGTCGCGGCGGACGTAGCGGCAAAACCTCTCACAGAGGCCAGCTTATCGCACCGTCCGCCGTTGAGACCAGCGGTGCCCCTTACCGGACCGGCAGGAGTACCGGGTTGGCCGTGGCCGTTCCTTGCTTCACTTCCACCGGGGCCAAGCCCGCCGTCACCCCTTCCGGCACGCGGACCAACATCCAGTAAAGGCCCACTGAGTTAGGCAACGCCTGCGCCAAGGTGACTGTGGCCGCGCGTCCGCCGATGGTGACCACCGGTGTCTGGGCAACCGTGTTCTGGGCACCGGCGGCGATACCCGTGGCCAGTGCGGGCATGGTGGCACCCAGGCCCGTGGCCCACAACAGCACCGTGTCGCCGGAGCGGGCCGGGTTGTCCGCGGTGATGTAGGTGGAATCGCTCATCCGGTAGGAGCTGGCGATGTAGCCTTGTGGCACGATGCGGTCAAAAAAGACCGCCGGGGCCGGGTTGGACACCATCACGTTCACCGTGTTGGACATGCCGTTGGGGCCTACCACATAGGCCGGCTGCATACCGGCGGGCACATCGGCGGGAACCTGGGCGGCCACGGTGCGCGCGCCGACACTCAACAGGGGCGCGGCACGGTTGGCCACGATCAGGCGAGTGCCGTTGATCTCACCCGGTGCATTGGCGGAAGGCGAACCCGCATTGGAAGCGCCTACCCGAGTGAGGTTGCGGCCGTAGACCGAGACCAGGCCTCCCGGAGCCACCGTCTGGTAGGCCGGGTCCGAGACGCCACTGATGATCGTTTCGATGCTGGGCAGGCCAAACGGACGCGGCTCCAACTGCTCGCGGACCGCGCCACCAGGATTGGCGCTGGTGTGCAGGTTGACGTAGGCGGCGGCCGGATCGGTGATGACCGTGTTCAGCGTCGCGACGCCGGCGGCATTGCTAACCGTTACCTGACGGTAGATATTGCCAACGCCCGTGGTGCTGACCACCGGCGCGGCGGCGGTGACCCGCGTGTCGATCGTGACGCCACCATTGGCGCCCGCCAGACCGTTGTGGATGTGCAGTCCGGTAAACGTGACGGCTGCCGGGAAGCGGTAGTTCAGGTCAAACAGGACCGAGCCTGCCTGCACCCGGCCGGCATCATCCCGCAGCGTCCAGATCACCTGACGCGAGGCGGCGGTGGCATCCAATGTCACCGGCGGCACCTCGTTGGAGGGCAGCATCGTTTGCTGGAACACCATGGCATCGGTGCGGCGCAACTGCCCGCGCACAAAGCCGCCCGGCGCGACACGCGTGTGCAGGTTGAGATAGAAGGCCCCGGGGTCTCCAATAATGTCGTAAGCCGTGTTCACCTGCGCGGCCGCATTCAGGTTCACTTCGATGTCGAAGTTCATGGTGCCCGCGCCATTCTGGTTGGCGGCCACGGTGTTGTTCCCGGTGATTCCGGAATCGATGGTGACCGGGCCATTGGTGCCGGCCGCGCCGCGGTGGATATGGTAGCCCGTGAAGACGGTGTCCGCGGGCATCCCCACGTAGTTGATGTCGAAGTTGAAGGTGGCGGAGGTCAGCACGCCTTGCGGGTTGGCGGTGAAGAGCATCGTCACGGTTGAGACAGCCGAGGCATTGGGATCATTGATGGCCGGCACTTCGTTGCCGGGATTCATCAAGCTCATAAAGACCCGCATCTGTGCGCGTTCCAGTTGCGCCCGGAGGGCCCCGCCCGGGTTGTCCGAGGTGTGGACGTTCAAGTAGAAGCCGCTGGGGTTGGTGAGCATCTCCGTAGCCGTGGCCAGCGCCGCTTCATTGGTGGCACTGATCTGACCCTGCCGCACCAGGCTGCCCCGGGCCGGCTGGGCATCAAGCCGGGTCAGGCCGGAATCGATGGTGACCGGGCCGTTGGTGCCCGCCGCGCCGCGATGAATATGCATGCCGGTAATGTTGATCGGGCCGGGAAAGCGGTAGTCCACCTTGAAGTCCGCCGAGCCGGAGACGATGCGGCCACTGGCGTCGCGCACAATGTGCAGCCAGACGGTTCCGACACCGGTGGCTTCCAGATTGGTGATCGCGGGCACTTCATTGGCCGGCGAGAGCACGGCACGGAAGGGAATGGTTTCAACGGTCTGGGCAAAAGCCGCGGCCGAAGTGAGCAATGCAAGAACGATTTTCGTTTTCATCAACGTGGAACCCCAAACAAACCCTGTCAGCATTCGAGGGAACATCCCTCGGCTTGAGTACATCACAAGTCGTTGTCACGAACAAGCACAATCGATACACGCCCGCGGGGCGACTATCTTATACTGAGCGTATGTTCTTCCGCCGCGTGAAGCCGCATATTGACACTTTTGACGAATGCTTGAAAGCCATGGCCGGCGTGGGCATCAAAGCCGCCAAGAAGTCTGACAGCAAGGCCGCCGTTATGCGGGACCGCTGCGCGGCTGTCGTCAAGGTCGACCACTCCTCCTACGTGGTGGATCCGCTGGGCTTTGTGGTGGGCAATGAGATCGGCGTGCTGGTGGATGGCGGCAACCAGAAGTATTGGCAGACCCCCAGCGGCAAGCGCGAAGCGGCCCTGGCGGAACAATTGGTGGCTCTGCATGCCTTTGCCGAAGACGTGCGGGAATCACTGGGCCTCACCAGCCTCTACAACGAAGGCCTGGGTTCGGTGAACGCCTCCCATATGTATGACCGGGTGAAGGACCGCGACCACGGCGCGGCTCACCGGCCCTGGGAAGCCTAGTTCGCTTCTGGTTCGCTCCAAGCCCGCCCACCCAACCCG
>JBIKMK010000371.1:0-4890 GCA_044359315.1 Bryobacteraceae bacterium
TCCATGATGACCCTCAGCTTCCCCGCCTCCTTCATGCTGGTGGCGGCAATGAACCCGTGTCCGTGTGGATTTCTGGGCGACACTACGAGGGAATGCAGGTGCACCGGCGCCATCGTCCAGCGCTACCTGGGCAAGATTTCGGGACCCCTGCTGGACCGGATTGACCTCCACATCGAGGTCCCCGCCGTCCCCTACAAGGAACTCCGCGGCGATGGCGCCGGCGAAAGGTCCGCCGACATTCGGGCGCGGGTGGAGGTGGCCCGGGCACTCCAGCTGCAGCGCGGCTTCGTCAACGCCCAGATCCCCTCCGGGCAACTCCGCAAGATCTGCCCCTTGGACGATGCCAGTGAACGCACGCTAGAAGTAGCCATCCGCAAACTCGGCTTCTCGGCCCGGGCGCATGACCGAATTCTGAAGGTTGCGCGGACGTTGGCGGATCTCTCGGGGTCGGAACACATTCAGGCTAAGCATGTGGCCGAGGCGGTCAGCTACCGGTCGCTCGACCGGGTGTATTGGAAGTAGGGTGGCGTGAAGGATGCCTCGCTAGGTGCACATTGCCTCGGCATCGAATGATTCGGCGATTCTGTTTGGCCGTACGTTGTATGTTGATTCAGTGAGAAACATCTCTCTGCTTCCGATCCGGTTTCATCTCCGCGCTCAAGAGTCCATCCACTTCCCTCCGAACAAAGCGGCCAATGTAGTGCGAGGCGGTTTCGGAACCGTGCTTCGACAGATCGCATGCCATGCTGACTGCCAAGATACGAAGAAATGTCCAAACCGCGAGATCTGTCCCTATGCTGAGGTGTTTGAGCCGAAGAAGACGGTCGGGCCAAGCGGACTTGCAGACCTCCCTCGCCCATTCCTCTTTCGGGCCCGTCATCTGGATGGCGTAACAATTGCAAGATCCGCCGAGTTTTACTTCGACGTTCATTTGTTCGACTATAGACCGATAATCGTGGCATACTTTGTGGCGGCCTTTCGGGAATTGGCCACGAGTGGGATGGGCCCAAGACGGGGGAGTGCAGAACTGGTTCGGGTGACCGGCGTCACCGCCGACGGCAACCCGTCAGGCCCGATCTATGATGGAAGCCGATTGGCAGAGACCCTTCCAGCCGCCTTAGTTCTCTCACTCGAACCGGCTCTCCCGGAGATCTCAAGAGTCGTCATCAAGTTCCTTTCTCCAATTGAACTCAACAAACACCACGCCTTCAACGAGCCACCTCGATTCAGGGACTTGATCGGGCGGATCCGGGACCGCATCGGGAATCTGCGGCTTTTGTACGGAGATGGGCCCTTAGCCATTGATTTCCGTGCTCTCGGTGAACGCGCCGAGCACATAAAGGTGTTGAGCGCCCAGATCCAGAGCGCCTCCGTTGAGCGTCAAAGCAGCCGGACTCACCAGCGCCATTCAATTGGAGGATTCATAGGCCACGTCGAGTACGAGGGCGCCTTAGCGGAGTTCCTACCGTACCTGGAGGCCGCCCGGTGGACTGGGGCGGGCCGGCATGCGGTTTGGGGTAATGGCGAGATTGAGGTCGTGGCCGGGTGAACTTCAGCGCCTTCTTCGAACAGTTGACCGGGAACCCCCCGTATCCATACCAGGAGCGCGTTGCGGACCTTCTACGGGCCGAGAAGAGCGTGATTCTTCGGGCCCCCACTGGTGCGGGCAAGACTTGGGCTGTCATCGCACCTTACCTCCATGCGCGGCGGTACGGCCCCCTGATCGCGGATCGATTGATCTACGCACTGCCTTTGCGGGCGTTGGCGACGAATCTGTGGGAGACCGTCTCAGCCAAGGCTAAGTCCGATGGCACTTCCGTCAGCCTCCAGGTCGGGGGACAAGGGGATGATCCATTCTTTGAAGCGGATATCGTCTTCACTACCATCGATCAGTTGCTCTCCAGTTATCTGATGATGCCGGTAGCCTTGTCGCCCCGACTTGACAATCTCAACGCCGGCGCGTTGCCAGGAGCCCTGCTAGTAATCGATGAAGTGCACCTGCTCGAACCGGAAGTGGCGCTGGGCACCGTGATCGAGATGATGGACCGGCTGAACAAGGTGACGCGGTTTGTTCTGATGACGGCCACGCTCTCGTCGCCGGCCGTGGAATGGTTGGCGGACAAGCTCGGTGCGGTGGTCGAGCAACTCTCGCCGGAAGAGGTACGCAACCTGCCATCGCAGCGGGGTAAGCAACGAAGCTGGCATTGGCATACCCACACGCTGAGTGCCGACGCCGTGGCTGGAGCGTATCAAGGCGGCCGGGCGATCGTCTTGACCAACACAGTCGGTCGCGCCCAGAAGATCTTCGCCGACCTGAAATCCGCCCGCACCAGAGGTTCCCTACCGCCCCAGACTGAGCTGCTCTGCCTCCACAGTCGCTTTTTCCCGAACGACCGCCGTGCGATTGAAGATGAACTGGCACCTCGATTCGGACCCGACGCGGGGCCCTCTGACACGATATTGGTGACGACGCAAGTGATTGAGGCGGGCATTGATATCTCGGCGGAGCAGTTGCATACGGAATTGGCGCCGATGAATGCCCTGGTGCAACGGGCCGGACGGGTGGCGCGGTATCCAGGGCGGAATGTCGGGACGGTTACGGTTTACGAGGTAGAGTCCGCTTTGCCTTATGGAGACAAGGCACTACTGCAAGCGACAAGGGAGGCGCTGGCAGAGGCCGCCACCGAGGATGAGTGGATTGACTTGGTTCACGGGGCGAACGAGCTATCCGGCCTCCAAGCCCGTTACGCCAACCTCCATGCGCGACGTACTTCGGTGAACAGTGCGATGGACTCTGGGGATCGCGGGCAACTGAGCCAGTTGGTCCGCGAGACTTCATCAGTCAACGTGCTGGTGACAAGCTCGCCAGAGGCCGTCAGGTTCGACTCAGGCCAGTGGCCTGCCACGCTCAGCATCTCGCCTCATTCATTGTGGGCGTTGGCAGGACAGTTCGACATAAGGCCAAGTCCGCTGTGGACGGCGCGGAAACTAGTGGACAAGAGCGAAGCGGAGTCTGGCCCGCCCAAGTACGAATGGGACCCTGTCACTAAGATGGCTGAATTGCAAGCGCAATGGATGGTGGCGCTCCATCCGGAAGTCGCACGCTACGACGCGGAGGCTGGCTTGCTGTTGGGCCAGAGCGGTGAGGATAGCCCGGTCGAGTACTTGATAACTCCCCCACGAACCCGCTATCAGTATTGGCGCGAAGATTGGCTGGATCACGCCCGCCGCGTGGTTCAGCAGTCTCGTACACATGCCCCACGATATAACGTCGCCGTGCGGCGGATGAGCGAATGGGGCGAGGTCGAGCGTTGGGTGGAGCTGGTCTGCGCCTTGCACGATGCAGGCAAGCTTAGTGTGGGCTGGCAGCAGGTGGCCCACGCCTGGCAACGCGAGAAAGACGGCGTCGCCCCAACGCGAGCGCTTGCCCACACCACTTGGCGCTACGGCGACCGCCGGGTGACGTTCCCGCATCACGCAGTGGAAGGGGCTCTGATGGTCTACCCGGGAGTCCTGCGGGAGGTAACGAGCCAACTGGGCGGAGAAGTTGGTGAGGCGGTGACATGGGCGATGCTCAGCGCCATCGCCCGTCACCATTCGCCTCGCGCCAAGGAAGGCACCACCTTCATTACTGAAATGGAATACATGAATGAGCTAAGCGCCGCCGCCGGAGTACGCATCGAACATATCCCAGAGGCCCATGGCGGGATATTGGCGGAGTTTACAGGGCGCCTCTTGCATTTTGGTGACGCTTACCATTGCAAGTCATGGGTTCTTTATGTTCTCCTAACTAGGCGGCTGCGACTGGCCGACCAAGCAGCGACGGCAAGCGGGAGCGCGTGAAAGTTACCATCGAAAAGCGAACCGGGACTTATGCGGACACTCTGCACGCCGTGGGCGTAGGTAGCCTGCTAGAGGAGTTGGGGTTTACCAGTGCGCGTCTCCGCGATGCGAACGGCGTATTTGAAGCGGAAGGAACCGGCGAAGCGGAACCCAGCGCGTGGCCGCCAGTGTCTCCGGGCTACCCCTACATCTGGGAGCCCTCCAAAGAGGGTGCGCCCAAGAAGGGCGTACCCCAGAGCAAGCCGTTGTTCTCCAAGGTACTGGACTACGAAGCGGCCAAACAACAGAATGAGCGCTGGAAGGTCTATAGGAATTCACTGGGCAAGTCGAAGGGGAAGGCCGCCGCGACCTCGACAACGGATGCGCCGGACCCTCCACCGCCGGACTACTTTGTGGCAGCGATGCTCGCCTCGATGCGGAGTGGTTGGAACGGTGATCGCAGCCTGGCCCGGTGGATTGAGCAACATCCGGCCGAAACCGCGGCGTGGGTATCCGCCGCGCTGACCGGAACACCGCTTCCCAATGAAATACCGGATATCAGCAACTCGCAGATCTTCAATCCGGCTGGGGGTAAAGGGATTCACTCGTCCAAGTCGGTGCTGAAGTCGTCGGGTTCATTGCCGGATGTTCTGGTCGATCCGTTTGTCGAATGGATGAAGTTCCGCGGGCTGTGGGAAGCGATGTTGCTCTACCGCTCCGGCGACGACTTTAAGTTCTTCGTGCTGGAACCCGCCGATATCGCGTTGCACCACCTGCGGGAGATCCGGACTGAGCTGGTAAAACTGGAGTTGTGGGGCGGAATGAGGCTCGACATTCGCGCCACACTTGAATGCCTCCGTACGCTGTTGCTGCGCTCTCAAGCCTTTGAGAGCGGCGGCATCTCGATCTTTGGCCGGAGCCCACGCCGGGTGATGGCCGGCCTTCGCCTCGCCTACTTCAAGAGCCTCGGATCGGGATCAGCGCTGATGAATGAGTCGCTGTTCCCGCTGCCCGATTGGTTTGCAGTCCAAACCCGAGCTGATGCCGAGGCCTATCTATTGGTGATCG
>JBIKMK010000372.1:0-4887 GCA_044359315.1 Bryobacteraceae bacterium
GTCGCAATTGCCATGTCCTTTGAGAGTACAGTGCCGCCGCACCCCGGATCAAACACGCCGTGCCGCGAGATTTTCTTGAGAGAACCGGCCCGTAGCGCCTACTATCTCTTCATGGCTTCTGCGGGCCCAGCCTTGACGCGCGAAGAAGAGCTGCATTGGATCGCGCTGCATCTGTCTCCCGGCCTGGGCCCGCGCAAGGCGCAACAACTGCTGGCGCAGTTCCGCACGCCCCAAGCCATTTTCCGGGCCTCGCGCACCGAACTGGAGCATTGGGGGCTGTCGGGCAGCGTCGCGCAGACGATCTCCAGTGGCTGCGGCTTTGAGGATGCGGCCATTCAGCAGCAGCGGATGCTGGATGCCGGGGCGCGGCTGGTGACCTTCGGATCAGCCGATTATCCGGCCCGGCTGCGCGACATCTTTGACCCTCCCGTGGCCTTGTTCCTGCGGGGCCACGCGGCCTTGCTCAATTCAGTTTGCGTTGCCATGGTGGGCACCAGAAGAGCCAGCAGCTACGGGCTGGCCGCTTCTGAGCGGCTTTCACGGGAGCTGGCTGAAGCCGGGCTCACCGTCGTCAGCGGCATGGCTCGCGGCATCGATACCCAGGCCCACCAGGCGGCGCTGGATGCGCAAGGCCACACCATCGCCGTGTTCGGTTGCGGCGTCGATGTCATCTATCCGGCCGAGAACCGGCGGCTCGCCGAACAGATCGCCGCGCGCGGTCTGCTGGTAAGCGAGTTCGCCATGGGTTCGCCGGGGTACCCACAGAACTTCCCCATCCGGAACCGCATCGTCAGCGGCATCAGCGCCGGCGTGATTGTAGTGGAGGGCGCGCAGTATTCCGGCTCCGCCATCACCGCCAAACTCGCCTCCGATCAAGGTCGCGAAGTCTTCGCCGTTCCCGGCAACATTACCTCAAAAATGAGCTGGGCGCCGAATCTGCTGATCAAGCAGGGGGCCAAGCTGGTGCAGGAATGGAACGATGTGGTGGCAGAATTGTCCAGCGAAGACCGCCGCCGCCTGGCCAGCCGCCAGCGTCAACAATTGCTGGCCCTGGACGCGGCGCAACCAACTGCGACCGTGCCAGTTGAGAGCCCGCCCTTGCCCACCGGCCCACTGCAACAGCAACTGTTGGGAAAACTGGAATTTGACAAAGCGGCGCATCTCGATCATCTAATGGAAGTGCTGGAAGGTACCTCCTCCTCCGAGGTGATTGCGACGCTGTTTGAGTTGGAACTTCTCGGAATGGTCAGGCAACTGCCCGGCAGAAACTTTATTAAAGTCTGGGTAGACTAGAAAAACTCATGCCGGTTTCGTTCTTATTGGTTCGCCGCCTCTCCCCTGGGGAAGGCACTTCGGTGCGAAGTCAGATTCACGCCGGGACGCGCTTGCGTTCCCGCGGCGGGAGACGCTAGCCATGGCTGGAAAATCACTGGTCATCGTCGAGTCGCCGACCAAAGCCAAAACGATCACCAAGTTTCTTGGGCCGGACTTTATCGTCCGGGCGTCCAATGGCCACGTGCGGGATCTGCCGGAGAGTGCCTCCGACATTCCGGCCAAGTATAAGAAGGAATCCTGGTCCCGGCTGGGCGTCAATGTCGATAGCGACTTTGAGCCCATCTACGTCGTTCTCAAAAACAAGCGCGAACACATGAAGGATCTTCAGGACGACCTGAAGAAAGCCTCCACTCTGTACCTGGCGACTGACGAAGACCGCGAGGGCGAGTCGATCAGTTGGCACCTGCACGAAGTGCTGAAACCGAAGATCCCGGTAAAGCGCCTGGTGTTCCACGAAATCACCAAAGAGGCGATCCAGCAGGCATTGGCCAAGCCGCGCGAGATTGATTTTGATCTGGTCCGCGCCCAGGAAACGCGCCGCATTGTCGACCGGCTGTTCGGTTACGAAGTCAGCCCGCTGCTGTGGAAGAAGATGGCCCCGGGCTTGAGCGCGGGCCGCGTCCAGAGCGTGGCAGTACGGCTGCTGGTGGAGCGTGAACGCGCCCGCATCCGCTTCCGGTCCGGCAAGTTTTGGGGCTTGAAGGCACGGCTGAACAAGCCGGGTGCCCAACCGGCCTTTGATGCCGAACTGGTCCAGTTGGCCGGTAAACGCGTCGCTACGGGACGTGACTTCGACCCGGATACAGGCCTGTTGCAGGATCCGGGTGCAGTGCTCCTGTTGGGGCAGACCGATGCGGAACGCGTGGCCAAGCTGTTGCAGGACGGCCCGGTCACCGTCAAGAGCGTCGAAGAAAAACCCTTTGTGCAGAAGCCGGCGGCGCCGTTCGTCACCAGCAGCATGCAGATTGAGGCCAACTCGAAGCTCCGGTACTCCGCCCGCCGGACCATGCAAGTGGCCCAGCAGCTTTACGAAAACGGCTTCATCACCTACATGCGTACCGATTCCACGACGCTGTCGGATGAAGCCATCCGCGCAGCCCGCGGGTTGATCAAGCGCGAATACGGTGACGCGTATCTGCCGGCGGCTCCGCGCCTCTACGAGACGAAGGTGAAGAACGCGCAGGAAGCGCACGAAGCCATCCGCCCGGCCGGCGACAAGTTCGCCACGCCGGATACGGTGCGGGCCAAGTTGGGTGACGAATCGTTCCGCCTGTACGACCTGATCTACAAGCGCACAGTGGCCTGCCAGATGTCGGATGCGCGCGGTACATTCACCAACGTCGCCGTGGAAGCGGGTGACGCGGTGCTGCGGGCCAGTGGCAAGACCATCGCGTTTCCGGGCTTTCTCAAAGCCTACGTCGAAGATTCCAGCGATGATGACGCCGCTTCCGAGCAGGAGCGCATCCTGCCGCCGATGGCTTCCGGCGACGGCCTGAAGTGCGAAAAAGCCGAGCCCTCCGAGAAGCAGACCCAGCCTCCGGCCCGGTTCACCGAAGGTTCGCTGATCAAAGAACTGGAACGGCTCGGCATTGGCCGCCCCAGCACGTGGGCCTCAATTGTGGACGTGGTGCTCAATCGCTCCTACGCCTTCAAGAAGGGCAGCGCACTGGTGCCCACCTGGACGGCCATGGGCGTGGTGAATCTGCTGGAAGGCAGTTTTGCCAACTATCTCGATTACACCTATACGGCCCGTCTGGAAGATGATCTGGATGCGATCTCGCGTGGCGAATCGGACAGCCCGGATTATCTGCGCAAGTTCTATTTCGGCACCGACGGCCACGGCTTGCGGATGCTGCTGGAGCAAGGCGAGCGCGACATCGATCCGCGCGTGATCAATGGCATGCCTCTGCGGCCGGAGGCCGAAGGCAAACTGGAGATCCGCATCGGCCGCTATGGCCCGTTTGTCTCCGACGGCGAACGGCGCGGCAGCGTGCCGGAAGATCTGCCGCCGGATGAACTGACCGCGGCCAAGGCGCTGGACCTGCTGGATAACTCCTCCAAGGAGCCGGAATCGGTCGGGTTGCACCCGCAAACCGGTGAGCCGGTCTATCTGAAGGTGGGCCGGTTTGGACCGTACGTCCAGTTGGGTGATGCCCGTGAGGGCAACAAGCCCAAGATGGCCTCCCTGGTGCCCGGAACCGACCTGCAGTCGGTGGACCTGGACCATGCCGTGCGCCTGCTGGCACTGCCCCGCATCGTCGGAACCTTTCCCGATAACAGCGAGCCCATCAAGGCCTCGAACGGCCGCTTTGGCCCCTACATCCAGGCCGGCACGGAAACGCGTTCCCTGCCCTCCGGCATTTCGCCCCTCGATGTCACGCTTGATCAGGCCATCGACATCCTCCGGCAGCCGCGGCGCCGGGCGGGTGCCCCCGCGCGGCAAACGTCGCTCAAGGATTTCGGGGTCAACCCGGCTTCGGGCAAAGCGGTGAAGCTGCTCAGTGGCCGCTACGGCCCCTACGTCACCGACGGCGAAGTGAACGCCACGGTGGTGCGCGGGCAGGATCCGATGCAGTTGACCCCGGAACAGGCCTACGAACTGCTGGCGGCTCGCGCGGCGGCCATTGCCGAAAACGGTGGCCCGGCGCCCAAGGCGGCCAAGCGGGGTGGGGCAAAGAAAGCCACCAAGAAGTCCGCCGCCAAGAAGACGCGCAAGACCGTCTCGGCCTAACGGACACTGGCCGCTTCAACCCCAAAGAGCATCGGCGACAGCCGGGGCGGAGACTCACTTTTGCCCCGGTTGATTCATGACACCCCAGCGTTTCCCTTCGGCTAGCCCTGATGAGCGCCCTCCTCATTCTCGAATCCCAGAAGCGGGTGAAGCCCAGCCAGAAGGCGGTGGGGTCCGAAATCTCAGTGCTGGCTTTGCCCGGAGACGCTGGGGACTATCTTCCACCGGCAACTGAGTTCTACCTTGATTACTTCGAACCAGACCGGCGGCCGGCAGCCGTCAACGGCGTCCAGTCTCAGCTCCAGGCGCTTACCCGGGAGGCGTCGTTCGTCTATCTGGCATTCCCGGCTGGCGGCGCCGGAGAGGCACTGGCGGCGGTAGTCCAGAAACTGATCCGCAGCGGACGGCCGCGAAACAACCGGCCGGCGCAGATCCTGCGGGTCGCGCTGGAAGATGGTGCCATCGCCACTCCGGCCCTGCTGGCCACAGCCGCACTGGTGGATCTGGGTTTGGCCCGGGCCTACCAGACCGGGCGCGTGCTGGAACAAATGTTGCAGGAGCGCGCGAGCGGCCTGGATGCCGCCGCCTTCAGCCACTACCACCAGTTGGCGGTGGCGGCCAGCGCCCAGGTATCGGCGGGGCGGGCCGATGCCCGCAGCATCATTCGTGACTTTGGCGATCAGTTAGGCGACGCGGTGGTGACGCCGTTGCCCCCCAGTGACGTGGCGGGCACGGCGGCCTGTCCCCGCTGCGGCAAGCCGCTGGTGGCCCGCCACGGCACGCAGGGTTCTTTTACGGGCTGCGCCGGGTATCCGAGTTGC